>NZ_JAYWCU010000088.1:0-15361 GCF_043780375.1 Emticicia sp.
ATCAGCCTTTTTCAGATTGGTTTGAGATGGATAAAGTCAGGACATTTTAAAATTAATCACCTTTTATCAGCTATACAATTTTGTGTACGGTTTTAAAAAGATTTGCAAAGTTTAATTACGGGTATTTATTCTAACACTTAATATTTTCACCAAAAAAACCAATTACCACTATGAAAAGAATATTTTCACTATTATTTATGTTTTCTTTGAGCTTGGCTGTTTTAACTTCAACAGCTCAAGACGAGAAAAAAAGTGGCTCTAAAGGTAAAGCCAAAACAGAGAAACCTGAGAAAAAAGAAAAAGTAGAAAAACCATCGGATAAGAAACAAAAAACCGATAAAAAAGAAAAAGTAGTAGATAAAAAAGAAAAGGTAGTAGATAAAAAAGAAAAGGTAGTAGATAAAAAAGAAAAGGTAGTAGATAAAAAAGAAAAGGCAGTAGATAAAAAAGAAAAGGTAGTAGATAAAAAAGAAAAGGCAGTAGACAAAAAAGAAAAAGTAGTAGATAAAAAAGAAAAAACCGATAAGGTTGACAAAAAAGAGAAAGTTGACAAAACTGAAAAGAAAGCAACTGATAAAGATAATACAATAAAGCCTGCCCCTAAACCAAAACCACAAGATGATGGTAAAGAAGCAGACCAATCTACTCGTAAGAAAGTAGCTGGTGCTGACAAGCAGGTTGGAAAAGACGAAAAAGGTCGTACTATTTTTGAAGGCTCACGTGGTGGTCAATACTACATCAATTCAAATGGTAACAAGACTTACTTGAAGGCTGAGAAGAAATTGTAGTTTCTATTGTTAATAGTCTGCAAGTGCACAGTAAAAAAGCCCCAATTCTCTACGAGTTGGGGCTTTTTCTATAAAAACTTATAAAGTACTGTCGTCTGTTGACTATTATCTATCGACTACTTCGGACGAAATTCTCTCATAATATCTTGATTGCAAATCAAATAAGGTCCTTCAATCAAATCAATGCAATAGGGAATGGCGGGAAAAACTGCATCGAGGCATTGCCTGATAGCTTTAGGTTTTCCTGGTAAATTAAGTATCAATGTATGGTTACGAATGCCCGCCGTTTGGCGAGAAAGTATAGCTGTTGGAACATATTTGAGGCTTTCAGTTCGCATCAACTCACCAAATCCTGGCATCATTTTCTGACAAACGGCTTCGGTAGCTTCGGGCGTAACATCACGCAAAGCTGGGCCAGTTCCACCGGTAGTTACAACCAAGCAGCAGCCATGCACATCTGCCATTTCGATAAGCGTTTGGGAGATTAAATCTTGCTCATCTGGTATCACTTTATAAACTGTTTCAAACTCCGAAACTAAATATTCATTCAAAGTTTCAACGACTGCTTTACCAGGAATATCTTCATAGATTCCTGCACTTGCACGGTCAGAAACATTGATTACACCTATTTTTATCATGTTTTTTTTAATGCTTCAATCAAAACCTATAAAGTCTATAAAAGACCTTGCAGGTTTTATATGCTAAAGTAAATATATTAAACTCCTTCAGCTACGACTTCTTTTACCTCAGGAATCATGGTTTTTAATAGCCGTTCTATACCATCTTTTAGCGTAACCGTTGAAGATGGGCAACCACTACATGAGCCTTGAAGATATACCTTTACTTGACCTGATATTTCGTCAAAAGAAGCAAAATTGATTGCTCCTCCATCAGATTCTACTGCCGGACGAACATATTCATCTAATGCTTTTTTGATTTTTCCTACTATTTCTGAGTCGTTGACATCAACGACAAAAGTATTTTTTTCGATTGTTTTTTGAGCAAAAACAGGGTGATTTTGTTCAAAATATATCTTCATAAATTTCTTCACATCGTAAACCACATCTTCCCATTCTGTTTCATCATCTTTGGTGATTGTGATGAAATTTGAAGCAATAAAAATTCTTCTCACAAATGGAAACTGAAATAAATCAGTAGCCAAGGGCGATGCTTTGCCTTCTTCAAGAGTAGCCGCTACTGTTGGGAAATCGAACGTTAGTCCATCGGGAGCGAGTTCAAAGTTCAACACAAATTTCATCGAATTTGGGTTTGGACTTAGCTCTGTATAAATCATTGTTTGGCGTTGTAACATGGCTTCTTTAGTGTAAAATGTAGAATAAATAATGTATAATGGCTTCCACTAAACATTTATGCTTTATTTTTTAACAAATATACGACTAAATAAGTTTGGTTAAAGCATAAAAAAACCTGCCATAAATGACAGGTTTTTTTATGTATTTTTAGAAAATAGCTTATAAAAAGTAGTTGGTATAAAACCATTCTACATTATTTGTTCTACATTCTACATCAAGACTTATGCTTCAGCAGCAACACTTACGAAAGATTTTCCGTCACGTCCTTTTCTGAATTGTACAACACCGGGCTTTAGAGCAAACAAAGTATGGTCACGACCTATACCTACGTTTACGCCTGGATTGTGTTTTGTACCACGCTGACGAACGATAATGTTACCAGCGATAGCAGATTGACCACCGAATAACTTTACCCCTAAGCGTTTGCTTTCTGATTCACGTCCGTTTCTCGACGAACCAACACCTTTTTTGTGTGCCATGATTTCTTAAAATATTGACCAGTTTTACTGGTACGATTGATAAATGAGAGAATGACTTTTGTCATTCGGCTTCATCAAATAATGATTTATTGACCTAATGACTAAACTAATTAAAATTTTACGCTGCGATTTCGTCGATTTGAATTTTAGTCAAATACTGACGGTGACCGTTTTTCTTAACGTAGCCTTTACGACGCTTTTTCTTGAAAATGATTACTTTTTCACCTTTCAAGTGTTCTAAAATGGTTACTTTTACTGAAGCACCACTAACGGTCGGTGTACCTACTGATACTGCTCCGCCGTTGTCAACAAGGAGAACCTTGTCGAATACAAGTGCAGCGTTCACATCTCCTTCCAACCTGTTGGTATAAAGTGTGCGACCCTTTTCAACTTTAAATTGCTGCCCTGCGATTTCTACGATTGCGTACATGATTTTGAATTATAATTAACAATTATCGAATTAACTTTCCCAAATCTTGACTTTTATTGAAAGAAGTACACTATTTCGGGCTGCAAAGATAAGTATATAATTTTATTTTTCAAACTATTGTTTTATACGTTTTTTTTTATCAAATTGTATTCGATTTATTGTTAGTTACCTACTTAACTCCAAAACTTATGCAAATCCGTCAAATTTTACAAGGAAAGAAAATCAATGCCCTTTTTTCAGTAACTTCCGATACTACTGTTTATAATGCCTTGGTAGAAATGGCAAACAAAAATATAGGGGCGGTATTGGTGATAGATGCAGGAAAGCTGTCGGGGATTTTCTCGGAGCGTGATTATGCTCGTAAGATTGTTTTGAAAGGGTTACATTCGGACGATACTTTGGTAAAAGATGTTATGACTGCTAATGTGATAACTATAAAAATGGAGGATAAATTGGAAGTAGCGATGCAGATTATGTCTGAAAGGCATATTCGTCACTTACCCGTAATGGAAGGCGAAGTGTTGGCTGGAATCATTTCAATCAATGATGTGGTTTCGTCAATTATTCAAGAGCAAAAATCTCAAATTGATTCGCTACAAGGGTATATTTCAGGAACTTATGCTTGATGAAGTGTGTAGATATCAATGAACCTGTTTAAACTTTTAATTTCGACTGCAAACAAGTTCTTTTTTCATTATACTTCTTCGATTTATTCCGTCCGTAGCTCTGCTACGAACAAAATAAATGGAATCGTCTGATAAAATAATAGCTTATTTTCGTCAGAAACAAAAAGTTTAAACAGGTTCAATATTTGAAAAGTTGTATGATTTTTTCATACAACTTTTTTTCTGCCCAAAAGTATGCCTTCAACGATTAAATATTGAGCTATAATGTAAGTTGTCATTATCCAAACGCCTGAAAATGGAATGGCAAAAGCAAATTTATTGATAGCAATCAGTGAGTCTGAGGCAATAAAAAAAATTGCTCCAATCAGCACCAATTGATAGCTTTTGGCGTTGGTTTGTCGTTCAACTGCTCCAATACCCATCATTAGAATAGCTAAAGAATAGAGCATAATCGCTCCCAAAAAAGCATTTGGAATTTTATTCCAAAGAAAGAAAAGTAGGGTTACTGTGTAAATAGCAAAAGGCAGGCTTTTAAGATATTCTCTCTTTCTTGATTTTCTAAAAATTGTTATATATGATATTTGTGCCAGCAAAAACGACCCTAAACCAAATAAAAAGAAATTAGGATTTTGTTCTTGAAACATTAAAAAAGTATCTCCAAAACAAGAAAAAAGCAAGGCGGCAAGCATAGTTTTATCCGATGAATCAAGATTTTCTTTAGTTTTCTGAAAATAGAAAATGCCTAAAATAATCATTAATAAAGGTTTGGTCAGATAACTTAGCCAATCAATATCAGCTATACCTGCGGCAATATTTACCACACCAAAAATAAAATATAAAAGGGTTTCTTTACGATTCATGGTTTTATGAATTAAGTTTAATCCCAATTTTTTCTGCTAAACTAATTGCCTTTTCCATTGGCTTAAAATTTACATTTGAAAGCGTATCTGTGGGGCGGTGAATGTTGGGCATTCTTCCGTTTTTGTCAAGAGCTGCTAATGTTAGCGATGGAATTCCTGCACGCTGAAACCAAATCGAATCGAAGTCAGCAGTATGCCAAGCTCCAGTCTTAATATCCTTTAAATCAGGTGTTTGTGCAGCAGTTTCTTTGGCTATTTTTATCAAATCATTGTCATAAATAATATTCGACCAACTGCCCGTTTGGGTAATTATTTTCAGATCGCCACTGCCCAAAGTGTCAAAATTAATTAAATATGTTTCTTTCGTAAATTCTTTATAATGAGTTTTCATATATGCCCTTGCTCCAATCATACCCACTTCTTGGGCACCCGTAATAACCAATTCAATATCAATGTTTTGTAAGTTTCTTGACCAAAGCTTTTTTGCCGTTTCTATGGCTGCTGCTACACCAGTGGCATTGTCAGAAGCACCATTTGAATAGCCAAATCTAATAAAATCAATCGTGGCAGTAATTCCTTGTAAAATAAAATAGAATGCCAAAATGTTAGCAACCAAAAGAAGAAAAGTATTAAGCAAAAGAAATTGAGATATAGCTATAAACTGAGCCAAAAGCATCAATATTTGACTTATTCTTAGTGATTTGCGAAAATTTCCGACCATTTCAGGGCGATAAAGTAGAGAAATGGGAGCAGTGTCCCAATGAGCCATTAAAATGAGTTTTTTGGCTTTTGGTGCAGAAGAGGTGTTTTTAATAACAAGGTTATGCGAAGTAACCAAAGGAGGTAAACTTGTAATAGGAGAGGCATACCAATTGAAATAAAGGAGTGCCAGCGTAACAAAAACAAAAGTAAGAATAAGACCCAAAATCGAAGAAAAATTTAGGCAAATTAAGCCCGTTGCTAAACCCAAAAACAACCACCAAACGACCGAAATATATGTTTTTGGGGTGCGAAATTTTTCTTTATTAACGTCTTGATTATCAAATAGTTGAGATAAATATTCAAGTACTTTAGCTTCGTTTTTAGTTGCGATGCCTCTGTTAGGAAAAGAGGTTAATTTTTCTACGATTTGTTTAGGTGTCATAGGGTTTTGTTGTAAGAATCTTATAAATCGAAAAGGTTTCAATTTATTTACTCATTTTCAAAAAAAGCCTCAATTTCTCGCCAAGACTTAAATCGCTGATAACCTTCAATTTTTTGGTTATGAATGGCATCAAACATTAAGGTTTTTCCTTTGAATGTGCGAAGGTTTTTTTCGTGATCATCAATCAAAAAATCTGCTGAAATGATGCTTTTATCACCACAAAGTACAATGTTTTTCCACGAAATGAAAGGGAAATGCTCTTCCAACCATTCAATTTTTTCTTTCAGTGAATTTGGAAATTCGGTAGCTGCTGAAACAATAAAAATTTCAAATCTTTCTTGCAGTTTCCTAATTACCTCAACTGCATCGGGCATCACTTCCATATTTCTGAAGAAACCTGGCTTGAAAATTTCCTCTCGCACCACATGATAGTTTTCTTCTTTCAATACTTCATAATATTCTTTTCCTCTAAAATGATGCTCGTTAAAATCAGTACCAATAATAATGTTATAGGTATATAAAATTTTTTTTCCTGCGGCCGCCATTACATCGTCCATGTCAATTGCAATTCGTTTTTTTGTCATAGTTGTTATTTTAATGTTGCATAAGTCTCTGAATTATAATAAGTTAGAAACTTGATTTACAGAGGTAGAAGCTTTGTTTTTGCGAAGGTAATTATTAAATGGACAATGTAAAATTGAAAATTATTGTTTTTTCATAAAAAAGCCACAAGTTTATGACTTGTGGCTTTACTTCCTTAGACTGTCTATTGTCAATCCAAGACTTTGCCTATTGAATCGTTATATTAAAATCAATATTTATATCATCGCTTCCAGGCGTAATTGTGCCATCTTTTACAGCTTTTCCGTTTATTGGTGGTTGGTGGCGTAGCTGCACTTTCAGTTTCCCTGTTCCTACAACACCTGTTTTTACACTTCCAGTTAAGCCAACATTCAAGTTTCTTGAATCTTTATCGCCATAAATATACGTTAGCAAACTTGAAGGTGAAGGTGTATAAATAAACAAATGCTCGTCTCGCTCGGTCGAAACTTCGTTGGTGATATTGCTTACTGGATTCTTTGATTCATCTAAAATCTCAATTACCATGGTATAAGTCGTATTTGCTTTTAAACTTACCGTTGCTACGGTTGGTGCTTTTCCGCCATCGCCATCGGGGTCGGAGTAAGCAAAAGTTTGAGTTGTACCGCCAGTAGTAAAATTCAATTTTACGGAGGTAATTAATTCGTTTTCATCTGCCGCTTCGACACTATCTTTTTTACAGCTTGAAATAAATAGAATACTGCTCAGTAAACTCAGAAATAATGTTTTTTTTACCATATTTTACGGATTTGAAGTTTATGAAGTAATGTTGTCTTTGCATTATTGTTGCAAATATATGTCGTAAATGATTTATATGCAATAGTGTTGCAAGAAAAATGTTGTTAGAAATTATATTTCGCCCGAATGACAATATTTCTTCCAATTTCGTCGGAGAAATAGCGAAAACGGTTCAAATAATCTCGGTAAGTAGTGTTAAGTAAATTGCTGACAGTCAATGAAATACCTAAATTTTGTTTGTTGTTCAAAGCAAATTGATGACTAATAGCCGCATTCCAAAGCATATAAGCGGGTGGAGGAGGGGCGAAATCTCCACCATATTCGGTAAAGACGATTTCAGAACTAGGAACTTCTTTGAAAATTATCTTGGAAGGAACACGGTTTTGTTTTGCAACATAAAGATTTGTGAGTGAAATAAAGCTTTTTTTCCAATCATAGCGAAGCGTATTTTCCCAACGGTTGGCAGGAATTAGAATAAGCGGTTGATTATTGCTTAAATCTTGAGCTTGTAAGTACGAAAGCTTAGAATTAAGAGAAATGCTTTTCTGAATCTGAAAACTTCCAGTCAAATCTAATCCTCTAAAACGTGCATTGGTTTGGGTATAAAAAAACTCAGGGAATGCCCCACGAATTGTTAAAGCTGGGCGACCAGTTGGCGATAAAAATATAAAATTATTGATATAATTATTATAAAAATGAATTTCAGTTTGGAAGTTTTTGGAAATATAGTTGGCTGTAAATGAGAGGTTTAACGCAATTTCTGGCACAATATTTTCGTCGCCACGCTCATAACTTGCTGCTCCATGATGCACACCGTCGCTATAAAGTTCATTGACGGTGGCAGCTCGCCAAGCCGACGAAATATTTGTCAGGAAATTCCAACGAGAATTAGGTCGGTAATTTGCTCCTAAAGTGCCTGTAAAGTTTTGGTTATTTTTTTGATTTTGAGTGATTGCTTGTTTTCCACGAGGAATGCGGAAAACAGTTAGCTGACGCACATCATAGCGAAAACCACCTTCCATTTCCCATTGTTTCTGCACAATGCGTTCAATCAAGAAAATTCCTGCTGTGAAATTCTTGAAATTTGGAATTAAAACCGTGGACGTGCGAGGTTGAGTCAATGTTCCTGTGGTAAGATTTTCTTGGTAAAGTCCTGTTATTCCTGCCGAACCAGATAGAAGTCTAAACAATGGTTTGTGTTCAAATAACAATTCACCTGTATAAGTATTGAGTTTGAACAATTGTACCAAGTTTTTATCACCTCTCAAAATATCAATTTCTTTCCGAAAATCATATTGTCGGCCCAAAGTTAGTGAAAGTTTTCCTGACCTAATTTGCTGTAAATTCTTGATTTTAAGCAAATTATGCTGCACATCTTGAAGAGGACGGTTGATGGTATAAGTAAAGTTTTCGGGTGTATAAATTGCCAAAGGAGTACCACGTCTAATAGCTTCGATTAGGTCGGTAGCATTGCCAATATGTGACCCTGAAAAAACGCCAATCTGTGTATTAAACTGACTAAAAAAAATGTCAGTAGTCCAGCTTTTTCTTTTGTAATTAGCTGATAATGAGTAGTTTATTTCTGAAATACCAGTATTGGCTAATCTATACTTTGGTGTGGAAATATCTCCGCCACGCTTAAAAGTTCCCTGCAAACGTAAACCAATTGAATAAGGAGTTTTGGTGCTTTGTCGAGGTCGATAACCACTTTCAAAGATGCCAGAAGTAACCATTTGATTGCCATTCGAGAAATAAACGGTATTAAGTTCACCTCCAATTTTATTTGAGTCGGGTAGGGCTTCTGGTTCGAGCATGATTACGCCTGCTACAGCATCTGAGCCATAACGAACACCAGCCGCACCTTTCAAAACAGTGATTCTTTTTGCTACAAAGGGGTCAATTTCAGGAGCGTGTTCGCTGCCCCATTGTTGCCCTTCTTGCCTTACACCATTATTCATTATTAACACTCGATTGGAGTGCATACCATGAATGACAGGTTTGGCAATCGAACTACCAGTTTGTAAGGTTGTAACACCCGAAATTTGTTTTAATGCTTCGCCCAAAGATTGCCCACGGGTTTGGTCGAGAGCGGCATTTTCGAGCGTATTTTTGGTTTGGGTTAGATTGTCAATTTTCTGTGCTTTTATGTCAATATTTGCCAAATGAAGTTCACTTTCAGAAAGCTTAATATTCTGCTCTGTTCCATGGTCTAAGCTTATTATATAGCTTTTTTCTTCATAACCCACAATTCGCCCAATAATGGTGTATTTCCCTTGGCAAATATTCGATATTTTATAAAATCCTTTGGCATCGGTACTTGCACCTTTGTTCAATTCTTTAACTAAAACTACTGCTCCAGCGATTGGTTGTTTTGAAATACCATCTACAACTATGCCTTGAATGAAACAATCGCAATCGTGGTGAACTTCTGTTTTTGTTTGGGCCAAAAGTAGTCCCCCGCCCCCTAATGGAAGCGTAAAAAAGATGTTTATTAGTATCGAAACTATTTTTTTCATATTTTCACTTTTACACAATTTGGAAAATCGTGCCTCATTAAATGCAACTATATTGCAAATATACTAAAAAATCCTCGTTGAACATTTCAACGAGGATTTTTTATATGAATTTAAGAAAGAAGTTATTGACAGTTGTCTATTGACTGTTTTTTTACTGACTTACCCTTTCATAATATTTATTATAAGTAGCCTCATAACGTTTAGCGGCTGCTTCTTGTCCATTTCTACTGCAAATATTGGCGATCACTTGAAGGTTACGGAGATTGATTTGAATAAAATCTTGCACATTATTTGGCATCCATTCTGCACTCGAATACTTGCTTTTTTCGGAAAAATAAGCCAAATTCCCATCAGCACGCTTCGTGATTGTTTCGGCAATTTCCATTGCTTTTTTCGAGTCGCCTACTTCAAAATAATACATAACATAGTTTGAACATAATTGGTCATAAGGCACAGATTTGTCAGGTAAAACTTTGTTAGCATAGTCTAAAACTTCTTTTGCTTTGACTTTTTTCTCTTCTCTTACCAACTGATCTGCCAAACGCAAGAACGCCAAACGTGCTGTAATGATTGGAACTTTTAAATAAGTTTCTGAGTCGTAATATACATTTGGATTGTCCATGCCTCTCCACGACATTTTCTTCAACATATTATTATACATGATGTCAGTATTAGCAAAGCCATCATCGCCTTGACTAACTTTGATTGGCAATAATCGGTAAGCATAACCTTCCAACTGCATATAATCTTTAAGGTTCAGATAGTTATCATTGGCTAGAGTTCCAGCAAAATAAATTGGACGTTTCCAGTTATTTTGAGCAATCATTTCGAGTTGCATCAAATCGTTTTTCAACAAGTCACGCTTGCCAATATTCCAAGTTATTTGTCCATTTAAAAAAGGCTCGAATTGTTTTGGTACAAAACCTAATTTTTTAACATCTTCAATATTATATGTCAAGAAAAGGCTATCAGATGGCAATGAATTGATGCTTTCGCCCGTAGTCAAAGGAATCTGAATGGCGGGGTCGTTTTTCTTAACCAATTCTAAATAATCCTTCAAATTGATTGGGTCTTTCAACCGCTCAACATAAGGTATTTGGTCATTAATACCACTCAACAATTGGTCTGTGGTAAATGTTATTGGTAAAGCCTCCGATTCGTAAGTTTTACGTTTCATTTGCTCACAATACCAGTCAGTTCCCAACAAGCTAAGATTACATACCCGTACGTCAGTACGGAAACCTTCAACTTCCTGTACATACCAAAGTGGGAAAGTATCGTTATCGCCACCAGTAAACAAAATGGCATTTTTTGCACAAGAATTTAATAAGTTTTTTGCAAAATCTATTTGGTGATATCGTCCCGAGCGGTCATGTCCCTTCCAAGTTTGAGGAGCCATAATCAACGGAACTGCCAAACCCAAAGCCGTAGCTCCGATAGCTCTTGTTTTTGAGTTTTTTATGAATTTTAGCACATAATCAAACAAACCCATTACGCCAATACCGACCCAAATTGCCCAAATGTAAAACGAACCTACATAAATATAGTCACGCTCACGAGGTTCAACAGGCGGTGAATTTAGGTAAACTACCAAACCAACTCCTGTAAGTAAAAACAATAGGAACATTACGAGAGCGTCACGCTCACGACGGAAGTAGTGGTAAAGTAAGCCTAAAATGCCTAAAATTACTGGAATACCAAAGAAATTAGTACGACCCCGATTTTCTTTGATAGCTGGTGGTAAGTTGTTTTTTGTTTCAAAAATATTGGTTGGTCCAGCACCTTCAATATCACTTGAGCGTCCCCAAAAATTCCATGCAAAATAACGCCAGTACATATAACCCATTTGACGCTTCATCATATAACCGATGTTGGTGAAAAGCGTTGGTTTTTGGTCTTGTGCAAGCCCCATTTCTTGGCGATAAATTTGTTGATGACCAGCATCGGTACTCCACATACGAGGCAATAAGCTTTCGCTGTTTGCACCCCAAATGTAAGTTGGCTTATAGTCATAAACTTCGTAGCCTTTTTTGCTCATTTTATAAATAGGCTCGCCATTTTCGATTGACTCTAATTTTCCTGTAAAAACTGGCCCGTATAATAACGGACGGCTACCATATTGCTCACGTTTTAAGTACGAAACGTAGTTCAATACATTGCTCGGATTATTCTCGTTGATTGGAGGATTATAATTTGAACGGATCAAAGCGATTGTATAAGACGAATATCCAATCAAAACAAAAGCGAATGAAAGTAGGGCTGTATTGGCTATTTCCATTTTTTTCTTTTGGGTATAGAAAATACCGTAGGCAAGTGAGCCAATCAACACTAATACAAAGAAAATGATGCCTGAACTAAACGGCATTCTAAAAGTATTAACGAATAGTTTTTCAAAGGTAAAACCTAATGATGGAAAGCCAGTAATAACGCCTACATTGACCACACCCAAAACTACCAAACCTACCAAAAATGCAGTAATTCCACCTTTCCAAGTGATTTTATTTGCTTTTTTGTAGTAATAAACTAAGCCTAAAGCAGGAATCGTAACGAGGTTTAGCAAGTGAACACCGATAGAAAGACCAACCAAATAAGCCGTAAATATCAGAAAACGGTTGGCAGCAGCTTCGTCTTCGATGTTTTCCCAACGGAATGCAGCCCAAATGACGATAGCCGTAAAGAATGAAGACATTCCATAAACCTCAGCTTCGACAGCCGAAAACCAGAACGAATCTGAAAAAGTATAAACCAATGAACCAACTGCACTTGCTCCGAGCACTAAAATTGTTTCGGTCGTGTCGAGGTTTTCGCCTCTTTTACCAAATATTTTACGTGCTAAAAGTGATATTGTCCAGAACATAAACAAGATAGTAAATGCAGAGGCAATGACCGAAACCATATTTACCATTAAGGCTACTTTTGTTACATCGCCGCCTGCAAGCAGTGAAGCCATGCGACCAATCAATAAGAAAAGTGGGGCTCCAGCAGGGTGTGGAACTTGGAGTTTGTAAGAACAAGCGATGAATTCGCCGCAGTCCCAAAAACTGGCGGTTGGCTCAACGGTGAGTGTATAGGTAAGGAGTGCAACGGCAAAAATCGCCCATCCGACGATATTATTGAGCCTTGTAAAATTGTTCATTTTTTGAGATTAGTGAATGAATATTCTCTTGATGGCTCAAAATTAGGGAATTTGAAGGATAATGTAGTAAAAAAGAAACTTAAATTATCTTAAAAAGCAGGAAATGTTGGAAAGTTGCTCCTCTTCTAAATCTCAGGTCAATTTAATAAGAGGGATTTAGAGAGGTATAAATTTTTTTTTGTCAAAATATCGACTTTTTGGCTGACAGTTGATTGCTACATTCAAAATAACTTTATTTTGCTTACTCGAACGCAAATGTGTAAAGAACTGTTATTTTTGAACGGTTATTTTATTTTCAAAATATGTCAGAAATTACATTCGATTACAAAGCTGAATTATCTAAACTTCCAGAAGATCCTGGCGTTTATCGCTATTTTGATGAAACAGGCGAAGTAATTTATATCGGGAAAGCCAAAAATTTAAAAAACCGAATTAGTAGTTATTTTCATAATTTCAACCGTCACGATCGCAAAACCCGTCGACTGGTTATCTGTATTCGAAAATTAGAATTTACCATTGTTCCTACAGAATATGATGCTCTTCTGCTCGAAAATACGCTTATAAAAAAGTATCAACCTCGCTTTAATATTTTATTGCGTGATGATAAAATGTATCCTTTTGTTTGTGTTACCAATGAGCGTTTTCCACGAGTAATTATGACTCGAAGAATTGAAGATAAAACCAGAGGTAAACTTTACGGGCCATTTGTCAATTCAAAGGCAATGTACGCCCTGCTCGAAATGTTTGGCCAGCTATATACTATTCGTACTTGTATTTTAAACCTCTCGGAAGAAAACATTGCATCAAAAAAGTATAAAATTTGTTTAGAATACCACATTGGAAACTGCAAAGGTCCTTGCGAAAACCGTCAAACCGAAGCTGAATACAACAAGGAAATTGAACAAGTTCATAATATTTTGCGAGGAAGTCTTGCTCCTGCCAAACAATATTTTGTGCAGAGAATGCAAGAATCTGCTCAAAAATTGGCTTTTGAAGAGGCACATCAGTTTAAGCTAAAATTAGATTTTTTACAAAATTATCAGAGTAAAGCGACTGTAGTAAATCCTGCAATAAAAGATTTGGATGTGTTCAGTATCGTTTCGGACGAAAGTTCGGCATATATCAATTATCTAAAAGTTATCAATGGCACGATTACGCAAAGCCAAACGCTTGAAGTCAAGAAAAAATTGGATGAAACGGAAGAGGAAATATTGACAATGCTGATTGTAGAACTTCGTCAAAAATATGAAAGCGAATCGAAGGAAATCGTCACCAATATTCCGTTGGATATTGACATGAAAGCAGAAATCGCTGTACCGCAAATTGGTGATAAACGAAAATTAATGGATATGTCGTTGAAAAATGTCATGTATTTTCAACGAGAAAAAGCCGAGCGTGAGGCAATTGCAGCAAGTGGAGCAACCAACAAGCGTGACAGAGTTTTAGTAAAATTGAAACAAGATTTGCAGCTAAAAACAATTCCACGCCACATCGAGTGCTTCGATAATTCAAATATTCAAGGAACAAACCCTGTTTCGGCGATGGTTTGTTTTATAAATGGACAGCCTTCAGTGAAAGATTACCGTCATTATATTCCAAAAACTGTCGTTGGCCCCAACGATTTTGCAACCATGAAAGAGGTTGTGAGCAGACGTTATGCCCGACTTTTGGAAGAAAAAGCTGATATGCCCGACCTAATTATTATTGATGGAGGAAAAGGGCAACTTTCGGCAGCTTGCGAAGCTTTGAAAGAACTCAATATTTATGGGCAAGTGCCAATTATAGGTATTGCCAAACGTTTAGAGGAAATCTATTTTCCAGAAGATACGCTACCTTTATATATTGATAAAAAATCAGAATCTTTGAAGCTTATTCAGCGTTGCCGTGACGAGGCTCACCGTTTTGGTATTACACATCACCGAGATAGACGAAGTAAAAATTTCTTGATTAGTAGCCTCGAAAGTGTTCCGAGTATAGGAAAACTGACTGCTACGAAGGTTTTGAAGCAATTTAAGACTATTACCAATATCAAAAATGCTCCCGAAGAAGAATTAATTGCTTTAGTTGGCAAAGACAAAACCCACCGAATAAGAGAATTTCTGGATAAAGAAAGCTGATTATCCAGCTACAGTTTTCACGAAAGTTCAGCACAGTAATTATGAATAACTCAGAACTAAAAAAACTACTTTTTCTCTATCCAAATATTTTTAGTTTCTTCAAAAGTATTGTTAATTAACTTTACTAAATAATGTCCTTCACCCAAAAATGATAAGTCAACTAAACGCCGTTGGGTTAGAGCAGGAATAGGTGTTGAATACATATATTGACCCTTCGTAGAATAAACGATTAAGGTAAAATCTGCCAAATCTTCCTGGGCTTCGAGGATAACAAATCCATCAGGTGATGGATTTGGATAGACAATTATACCTTGTAAGGTTATATCAGGGATAAATGAAAATGCTCCAGAAAGATTTGAGCGACACGTAATTGTCTTATTATTGGCAACAGTATGGCTTTGAAGGGAAGACACAGTAAAAAAGCTTGCTTTAGCAGCCTTTAGAGAGGATGTTTTATTAGAAGAAATTACACCATCTTTTTTCCACTCATAATTCAAATTGAATATTTCTGTTTTTTGTTTTGCGTACAGTGTAAAAGTGCCAATTTGTGTTATTTCGGGTGTTTCTGGGCGTGTTTTGATCGAAAAGATAGCAGGGTCGGAACTCGCTGAAAT
>NZ_JAYWCU010000089.1:0-21255 GCF_043780375.1 Emticicia sp.
ACCTTGTAATTTTGTCATGTGAGTAATGCCCGTCCACTAACATAGCTAAATCAGTTGCAGTTGCCTGTCCTTGATTTACTATCAAATAATCACTATACAGGTCAAATTCGGCTATTAGTTTCATGAATTTGATTAGATTTTGGTAAAATTGACAGTTTTTTGTAAATTTAAGCAGATATCACTACATAAAAGTTAATCTTGCGTAACTTAAGATAATTATTATAATAATGATTACAAGAGATCCTGTCTGTTCTAGACAACCAGGTGCTTCAATTAGTTTTCCACAATTTGGGCAGTTAACTTTATCTCCATTAGGCACATATGGATAATCACAACTGGGACATTTTTGAGCCATTTTAAATTGCTTATAAACGCCTACTCTTTCAAAATTGCAGTTTTCGGCTTCGCTGGTGAGTTTTATAAAGCCTCACAAAATATTTTAAAGTGTCTTTTATTATTGAGCTTTGTCTTACAAAACGAGGTCTGTCTATAATTGCCCACAACGAAAAAGTATTTATAAAGAAGGGGAAATTTGGAACTCGTCAGCCCGTAACTGATGCTGGGTTTTGTTCCAAAGTTGAGTTACTTCCAACTGCTTCATAGTATTTAGTCCGACGGTGAAAATGTTGATTAATGTACTGATGTTCAATTACTTACGTTCGCCCACTTTGTCATAAATAGTATGTTGGCTGCTGCCCTTTTTGTCTTACTGTTTTACATCTTGCAATTGTCTAAGCTCTTTGTCAAGAAAGTGTTCTATTGAATTTCTGTTTTGCAAAGAAGGGTCAGACTTTAATTTGTCAGATAAATTTCTTAATATCTGTTTTACTCTTAATGGTGATTTATTATGAAACTCTTTTATCTTTTCTTGGACTATTTGTGAAACATCTTTTGGCATATGATAGCTAAGATTTACACCTAACATTGTTGGAAAGATTTCGCCATAGGCTTCATCTACTTCTTCTGTTGTTGGTTTTAATGCAATATAATTGTAAATAAAGTCTGGTCTAATGTAACAACTTACAGGATATTTATCAGCTCCAAAGCTTTTAACAACAGCTTTGTATGTTGAAGTGTCCTTGGATAGCCACCATGTTTTATATCCAAAAATTCCAGTATCAGAA
Organism: Emticicia sp.; assembly: GCF_043780375.1. GTDB lineage: Bacteria > Bacteroidota > Bacteroidia > Cytophagales > Spirosomataceae > Emticicia. Next base: position 1,125 of record NZ_JAYWCU010000089.1, read on the forward strand.
GATTCGTTTCCTTTATTGCGTAAATAATAAATTGCCAAAATCATTTCTGCGTCATTTTGAGCCTTAATATCATGGTCTTTTTTGTAACTTAATACCTCAGTTAGTTTTACTTTATCGTCTGGGTTAACTTTTATATCCCACATTTGATTTGAAATAAAAGTTATCCCAAATGTGTCCAACAGATAAGTAATTAGTTCTTGTTTTACTGTTTTTAAATTTGGGTCAATGAAATTATCTATAAACTTTCAAAATCTTTAATTTCACCTTTTCTTTTTGCATAAAAATAAGAACGAATTAAAATTTCGTCAATAAATAATAATTCATGTTCGTCTGATAGGTAGAATTTTTCTTGCTGTTGAAACATACTATAATACTTATTACTGACCATCTTGAAATGAGAAACTAATTCATCAAGTAGTGTTTCATTTATAAATAATGATATACCTGCTTTATTTGCCCCGATTAGTAGATTCCAATGCCTTCTATTCCCATCAGGTAAAAAATATTCAGATAAAGCTGGAATTATTATAGAATTGTCAACAAACACTTTAAGTTGAGATGCTAAGGTTTGAAAATAAGTTGAGAGTTTAGGCTCCCATTGAAGCAAAAACATCATCATATATGTATTTGACAAACTTTTTAAAAATCTATTTTGCTCTTTACTTCCATTATAAACTATATCACGAATTGCTAAATGTAAGGCGGTTTTAACTTTTTCCTTATTTCCAAGAATCACTGAACTTTCATCCACTGCTGAACTGATAACATCATTCAAATTTTGTTCAATAACAGAATGGCTATCTCCATGTAAAACAAAATTTGAGAATTCTAATCCTTGTTTAGAAAAAATTTTATTAAATACTTTCGTTATCAAGCTCTCAATATCCTTAACCTTTACATCAATATCTTTAAAATATTTTTTGATGGTATCTTGGGTTTGAGCATAAAAATCATTGTAAAGTAATTCATCTTTTAAATTTCTTTCGCCAATTTCACATCTTGTTTCATAAGGTAAACAATAAGCCAATCTCTTTGTGTGAAATTTTATTTTTCTTGGTTTTGTAGTCAGAGCATGAAGTCTTTCTTTAATTTTACCTTCATATATACCACTTGAATAATTAGATGAAAATACCTAATATTACAGAATTTTTTAATCCATTATAATTCAAATAACTACCTATTTATCGAATAACCAAAATTATGCCAAGAAATGTCGCTTATTTAAGGGTTTCAACTGTTGACCAAGACCTCGAAAAAAACAAATCTCAACTTCTGCACCTTGCCAATGATAAAAATTTAGGTAAAGTTGAATTCGTTGAAGAAAAGGCTTCGGGAAGAATTCATTGGAGAGAAAGAAAAATCGGAGACATTGTTGAAGCACTTACTTCGGGAGATACCATACTGTTAAGTGAATTTTCTCGATTGGGTAGAAGTATGCTTGAGTGCATGGAAATAATTTCTATAGCCACTCAGAAAGGCATCAAGATTTATACGGTTAAAGGAAACTGGCAATTGGACGATACCATTCAGAGTAAAGTAATGGCAATGGTCTTTTCAATGGTTGCTGAAATAGAAAGAGACTTGATTTCTAAAAGAACTAAAGAGGCACTGCAAACTAAAAAGGCTAATGGAGTAAAACTCGGAAGACCGATAGGTGCTGGGAAAAGTAAATTGGATAAATATAAAGTTGAGATTGAAGCACTACTTAGTAATGGCTCAACTAAAAAATTCATTGCTAAAAGATATAACTCTTCTGAGTCAAATCTTTTTAACTGGTTGCAGAAAAACAAATTGGCATAAATATTTTTCTGTATTAAATTTCAAAACCAAATCAAAAATATGAATTCGAGATTTCGTTTGGTCGTTTTTCAAGATTTCGTTTGGACCACTACACATCAGTTTGTAAGTTAGGGTTTTGTTCAAGTGTTGAAACCCTTGCGTATCCGATTAGCATAAAAAAGTAAATTAAGTCGTTGATTCATAAAGATACTTAACTTTGATTTATTTACCAAGTTTCTTTACTTATAATGCACCAAAAAAGGCTCGATTTCGTCGAGCCTTTTTTGAGTAAAGAAAACGGTGGTTTGGTTAACAATTCAAAAAGTAAGACAAAACCTTCGTATATTTGAGCGTTATAGCCAATACAAAAAAAACGATAACAAGACCAATAAATTAAAATCTATTAATCAACTAACCATGTCAAAAATATCCCTTACTAAACTTAACGGCTTTCTTAAAATACAGTGCGATGATTTGAGAGCGGCAGGATTAGATGCCTCAGAGTATAAAGATTAAATCATTGCAATGTTATTTCTGAAAAGAGTAAATGATATGTTTGATGTAGCACAAATAACCCGTGAAAATAATTTAAAGAGAGAACACCCAAATATTACTCAGGCTCAACTCGATAGAGAACTTGAGATTGAAAATGCAATCGAATATGAGTTTTTTGTGCCAGCCGATGCAAGGTGGGAGGATTTGCAGATGCTTACCGAAAATATTGGTGATGGCTTAACGGTAGCTCTCAATTCAATTGAAAATTCTCGAAAGGAAATTTTGGAAGGGGTACTAAGTGGCACAAAATTTAATGCCTTAAAATCTAATGGTGATAAACTATTAACCGATGAAGTGCTTAAAGAATTGTTGGATAATTTCAATAAGATGGAATTGAAAGACGAAAACTTTGAGTTTCCCGATTTGTTGGGTGCTGCTTATGAGTTTTTGATTAAACATTTTGCTGAAAGTGCAGGTAAAAAAGGTGGCGAATTTTATACGCCTTCCGAAGTAGTTCAACTCATGGCTTTCATTTTGCAGCCTGGCGAAAGAGCGTCTATGAGTGACCCAACTGTTGGTTCTGGCGGTTTGCTTATTACATTGAGAAATTATGTGGAAGCACGCTATGGCAATGCCCGAAACTTATCCATTTTTGGGCAAGAACTCAAGGAGGGCATTTACAAAATGTGTAAAATGAACATGATTTTTCACGGAATAAAAAACGCCAATATCAAAATGGGCGATACGCTGGCAAATCCTTTGCTTAAAAAAGATGGTGTATTGCTAAAATTCGATATTGTAGTAGCAAATCCGCCTTTTTCGCTCAACTACAAAGTTGAAGGAATGCAGCACAAAGAACGTTTTCAAAACTGGACAAGCACCAAAAAACAAGCAGACTTTATGTTTCTGCAACACATGGTTTCGACGCTAAATAATGATGGGCGTATGGCGGTTGTGATGCCTCACGGAGTGCTGTTTCGTGGTGGAGAAGAACAAAAGGTGCGTAAAAGATTAATCGAAGCGGGACTTATAGAAGCTATTATTGGTTTGCCGCCTGGTTTGTTTTTTGGAACAGGTATTCCTGCGAGCTTAATTATCATCAATAAGCACGGTGCTGGCGAACGTGAGCATGTGCTTTTTATTAATGCCGACAAAGAATACAAAGAAGGAAAAAATCAAAATAAACTCCGTTCGGAAGATATTGATAAAATTAGTTGGGTGTATCATAACAAAATCCAATTGGAGAAGTACAGCAAACTGGTGCATAAAAATGATATAAAAAAAGAAGAATATAACTGCAATATTCGCCGATACGTTGATAATTCGCCACCTGCCACGGCTCACGATGTGCATGCACACCTGAAAGGCGGTATTCCTGTGGCAGAAATAAATGCCTTGGATACCGATTTTGAGTGCTACGAGGGCTTGAAAGAAAGTTTGTTTACTGACCTTAAAAAAGGCTACGACCAATTTGTTGATGCCATCGACAGCAAAGAAAAAATCAAAGAATTTATTGATAACAGCACAGGAAAAGCCCAAGCCTTTGCTAAATATACGGCAAAGGTAAATGAGTTTTGGGCAATCGTTTTACCCAAAATAGAAGCCCTACCGACCGATAAAAGCGTTTTTGGTTTTACGAAACATTGCACGGGTGAGTTTTCGGCTATTATGGGCGGTATTGGCAATCCTTTGCTTTCTGAATTTCAATTACGAGGTTCGTTTGCTCAATACATTGAGGATTTGAAGTATGATTTTAAATCAGTGGCTGCCAGTGCATGGAAAGCTGAACTGATACCCGATGATGAGATTTTGGAAAGTCAGTATCCTGAGGTATTAGAAAAATACAGAAATGCTTTGGCAAGACGTGATGAGTTGGAAGCAATGTTTGAAACCGTAAATGAGCTGGAAGAAGGCGAATGGAATGAAGACGATTACGAGGCGATTCCGAAAAAAACAATTACCGAAATAAAGGACCGAATTAAGGTAAATATCAAGCAAAAAACTGTTCTGACAAAGGAATTTGCGAAAATAAACAAGCAAATAAAGGCTTACGAAAAAGATGTGAATGCTAAAAACACTCCACCTGAAAAGCTAAAAGTTGCCGAAGATGAAATAGCACAACTAACAGCGAAAGCCACCGAAATAGAGCATGAAATAACGCCTATTGATGATGCCATAAATGCTGATACCGAGAGAATAAAAAAGCACGTGGCTTTGGAAGATGAACTAAAACAATGCAGAATCGAAGTAAAAGAAATTGAACGCTATAAAGCCACGCTGGTAGAACAGGCAAGAGCAAAAATAACTGTAGAAGAAGCCAAAGAACTCATCATAAAACGCTGGGAACGAACCCTACACAGTGTAATAACAGGCTACCAAGAAAACCATACCCGAAACTTGATAAATGCAGTAAGCGAGTTTTGGGATAAATACACAACCACGCTCGACGATGTATTGATGGCAAGAGAAAAAGAAACTAAATTATTGAACACTTTTTTAATGGAATTGGGCTATGAGTGAGTGGAAAGAAACTAATATTGGCAAGCTTGCTACTTTCTCAAAAGGAAGACTTACAGTTCAGAGTGACAATATAGAAGATGGCTATTTGCCATTGATAAATGCAGACGCAGTAAATGGTAAACCGATTCTTTTTAGTCATACAAAAGGAGCTGTATTATGTGAAGAGAATGATATTTTGATGCTTTGGGATGGCGAAAGAAGTGGATTAGTAACTATTGGGCATAATGGGGTTGTAGGTTCTACCTTTTCAAAACTTCAAACTATAGATGGGATTGATTCTAAATACCTTTTCTATTTCCTTTATAATAAATTTTCTTGGATTCAAAATAACAGAACAGGAACAGGAGTTCCCCATGTTCCGAAGGATATTGCAAAAATTCTTTTCGTAAAATACCCAGAAGATAAAAATGAACAACGTAAAATCGCCAAAATTCTTTCTTCGGCAGATACTGTAATAGAAAAAACACAAGTAACGATTGCCAAATACAAAGCCATCAAACAGGGAATGTTGAATGATTTATTTACTCGTGGCATTGATATAAAAACAGGCAAACTTCGCCCAAGCTATGCCTATGCACCAGAGTTGTATAAAGAAAGTGCCTTGGGTTGGATTCCGAAGGAGTGGGAGGTGGATAAGTTGGGGGAATTAATAAAGGTTTCAAGTGGTGAAGGTTTAACACTTAATAATATAAAAATAGGTTCTTACCCAGTCTATGGTGGCAATGGAATTAATGGCTATCATTCAGAGTACTTATTCGCAGAGAAAAGACTTATCATTGGAAGAGTTGGTGAATATTGTGGTAATGCCTACATAACACAATCATTTTCATGGGTGACAGATAACGCATTAATAGTTTCTTATATCGAAAAAGAATTTGATTTTGATTTTTGGGTTACTTATCTTAATTTTCTTAACTTGAATTCTTTTGCTTATGCAGCAGCTCAACCTGTAATAACTGGTGGAATCATCAACAAAATACCAATTGTAAGAATATCTCTTACAGAACAAAAAGCTATCTCAAAGAGGATTTTAGCCATTGACCAGAAAATAAGTGTTGAGCAACTCTACTTACAAAAGCTACAACAGTTAAAATCTGGCTTAATGGCAGATTTGTTGAGTGGCAAAAAATTAGTGACCATTCCAGAATCAATTGAACCCCAAACAACTTAATACTATGGCAGAATATGGCAATGTAGAAAAACCTTTTTTGGACAAACTTCGCCAAATCGGTTGGGTCGTGTATGATAATGGTGCAGGTGGTGTTCCCGAAGACCCAACTGAATCGTTTCGTAATTCATTTAAAGAAGTAATTCTAAAAGAAGAGTTTGAAACGGTCATTAAAAAATTAAACCCTTGGATTACGGCAGAGCAAATGAAATATTGCTTTGAAAAAATTTCGGAGCAAGGGCATAAAGATTTGCTGACTGCCAACAAAGACATTTTCAATTTATTGCTCAAAGGAATAACCCTGCCAGGCAAAAATGAGCAAACGGGTATTGATAACCCTACGGTTCATTTAGTTGATTTTGCCAACTACAAAAACAATTCATTTATTGCCATTAATCAATTTAGGGTAGATACACCAAACAGAGCCAAAAAATGTATCATTCCTGATATTGTGTGCTTTGTAAACGGAATGCCTTTTGTGGTCATTGAGTGCAAGGATATGTATTCGCCTGGTCCATTAAGCGAGTCGTTTAGACAGATTGAAAGATACAGTAATCAACGAGACGATTTTTTTAGTAAAGATGAAGGCGAAGAAAGTTTATTTCACACCAATTTGTTTAGTGTCATTACGCACGGTTTAGAAGCAAGGTTTGGCACTATTTGCTCTGACTTTGATTATTTTTTAAAATGGGTAGATATTTTCCCCGAAGAATATCAAACCATTCCGCCTGACAATACCATTGCGATAGAACCCAACAGCCAACGACAAGAAGTTTTGATTTTGGGTATGTTCAATCATGAAATTTTGATAGACATTCTAAAGAATTTCACCCTTTATACGCAGCTTAAAAGTGGTCAGGATATAAAAATCATTTGTAGATACCAGCAATACCGAGCCGTTCGTAAAATGGTAGAACGCCTGAAAGATGGTGCTGATTTTAAAGAACGAAGTGGTGTTATATGGCATACGCAAGGAAGCGGAAAGAGCTTAACAATGGCGTTTTTGGTTCGTAAAATGCGTTCAACCTTCGATTTGAAAGATTATAAGATTTTGATGGTCGTAGATAGAATTGATTTAGAAGACCAATTAACAGAAACGGCTGAATTGGTTGAAAGAACTAACCAAATAGAAACCAAACAAGATTTAGTTTTATTAGAAAGCGATACCAATAACTTGAATATGGTAATGCTTCATAAGTTTATTGAAAATCAAAAAATATCTTCTGAGACATTATTGAAATTGGGGATAATTCCGAAGTTTACCGAGTTTCCTTTAATAAATAATAGTGAACGCATATTGATTTTGGTTGATGAAGCCCATCGCTCACAAGGCAATGATATGGGTAAAAATTTATTTTTGGCATTTCCGCAAGCTACAAGAATAGGCTTTACGGGTACGCCTCTGATAACAGAACGCCACAAAAAACAAACAGCCGAGCGTTTTTATCAAGTTAAAGACCAATACATAGACACCTACAAAATGAACGATGCAGTTGCCGATGGGGCAACGGTTGACATTAAATACATAGGCAAAAAAACTTCAGATAAAATAACCGACAAAGCAGTGTTTGATTTAGAATATGAACAAACATTCAAGCACCGAACGGCAGAAGAACGCCAAGAGATTCAGAAAAGATACGGTACTATGATTGCTTTTTTGGAATCAAAAGCAAGAATTGAAGAAATTTCAAAAGATATTTTAGAGCATTATATCAATGAAATCTTATCAAATGGATTTAAAGCTCAAGTAGTAGCTTCGAGTATTATTGCAGCAGTGAGATATAAACTCGTTTTGAATAATTTAATAGCCGAACGCTTGCAAAAAGAGGAAGAAATTACGGATGAAAACAGAAACGAAATACTTATTTCAAGATTAAAAATATTGAAAGCTCATGCGATTGTATCAGGCATGGGAACTAATGAATTGGATTATATCACGGCAGCACGTAAAGAAGCAAAAGAAGAAGATGCCATCAATAATTTCAAGAAAGATTTTGATACAATTGACCCCGACAAAAAATTGAGTGGCATTGGCATTTTATGTGTTTGTGATAAATTAATCACTGGTTTTGATGCTCCAATTGAGCAGGTGATGTACTTGGATAAAAATCTGCGTGAACATGATTTGTTGCAAGCCATTGCGAGAGTAAACCGCACAAAAAAAGGAAAAAACCACGGCTTGGTGGTAGATTATTTTGGAATCACAAAGAACTTAAATCTTGCCTTGGGTATTTATACTGACCAAGAAGCTACCGAAAATAAAGCAACATTGGACGAATTTAAAGAATACTTTAAAGATATTAATGATGAAATACCTGAATTAGAGCTGAGGTATAACAAAATAATTCAGTTTTTTAATACCAATGGCATTGCAGATTTTGAGGATTTTTTACAACAAAAAACAGCAACAAGTAGAGAAATAGTGTTGGTTGAAAAAGTAATCGAAATAGTTGGTGATTTAAAATTAAGGGCAGAGTTTGATGTTTTGGTAAAAAATTATTTCGACCGCCTTGACCTATTATTTAGCGAAGCTGAAACACAACGAAAATATTGGATACCTGCTAAACGCATAGGTTATTTGCTTTGGCGTATTCAGTATCATTACCGTGATTCTCCTTTGGATATAGGCTGGGCAAGTGAAAAAGTTCGTAGGCTCATTGATAAACACCTTGAATCAATGGGTATTAAACAGAATGTTGACGAAGTTTCTATTTTTTCAGACGACTTTCCTATAAAGATTAATAGTCTTTACGGCAATAGTAAATCTAAGGCATCTGCAATGGAGCATGCACTTAGAGGACACATAAAAGTAAGTTTGCAAAATAGCGACCCAGCTATGTATAGAAAATTTGATGATAGAATTAATGAACTGATTAATAAATATCAAAATAATTGGGACCAACTGATTGTTGAATTGGAAGAATTGAGGCGAGAAGCTGCCGCTGGTAGAAGTGAAAAAGATTTGAAAGTGCCGATTTATCAAGCTCCTTTCTTTGATTTAATAGCTTATGCTTGCGAAAATGATGAACAAAACACAAAAGAGGCGGCGTTGATAATGCTATCCAATAGAATAATGACTGCCATATTTGATAGTATTATAATAGCCGACTTTTGGAGCAAGCCCGATGAAACGCTAAGATTGACAGGTAAAATAGAACAATTGATTCGTTTCTCTGATGTACCAAGTATCGAAAGAAAAGACAAAGAAATAACATCTGATATTTTGAAACTCACAAAAAACAACCATGTTGAAATATTAAGGTATTTGAAATGAATTTAAACGGACTTGAAATAGAAATTAAACGTTCCAACAGAATCAAAACTCTTTCAATTAACATTGAAAGAGATGGTTCTGTTAATGTTATAGTTCCTGTGGATTTGGAAGAATCTAAAATTATGGATATTGTCAAATCCAAAGAATATGCGATTCATAAGTACATTACCAATAACAAAGAACTAAATAAAGAACATATTGATAGAAAATTTGTAGCAGGTCATTCGTTTTTATATTTAGGCAAAAGTTATAATCTTCAAATTATTGAAAATCAAACGGAACCATTAAAATTGTATAATGGCAAATTTCTGTTGTCGGCAAAAGTAATCGCAAAAGCGGAAGATATTTTTATCAAATTTTATAAAAAACAAGGTAAGCCTATTTTGGAAAAGAGAATCAACTATTTTAAGGAATTCATTAAAGAAAAACCTAATGAAGTTAAAATAGTTGATTTAAAAACTCGATGGGCTTCATGTACGCCATTGGGTAATTTGAATTTCCATTGGAAGTGTTTTATGGCACCGCCTTCTGTTTTAGATTATTTAATAGTTCACGAATTGGTTCATTTGAAACATTTGAACCATTCAAGGCAATTTTGGGATGAAGTTTCCATAATTATTTCTGACTATAAAACACACGAAGACTGGCTTCGGAAAAATGGCGTAAAATTGACTTTGAATGATAATTTGTAGTATTCAAATACAGACTAAACAAAGTTAGCGTACCTCATTGTTGTAGGAGTCATGGTAGAACAGAAACCATCTTCCAGTAGAATAAGGATTAAGACATGTTCTTGTTTAACAATGGCAATATTTTGTTTTAACAGAAACCATCTTCCAGTAGAATAAGGATTAAGACTCATCAAATTAACTACTTCTGTTACTGTAATAGAACATAACAGAAACCATCTTCCAGTAGAATAAGGATTAAGACAATGGGCTGTTTTGCTGATGAAACTGCACAAAAATAAACAGAAACCATCTTCCAGTAGAATAAGGATTAAGACTAATTTTAACCTTGTTCACAAACAAAGACGACTAAAAATAATCGCCTTTGTTTCCTGTTTGAAATAAAATATAAGTCGTCGTTCAGTTATTTAAATTTAGACGGTCTTCCTCTTTGTAATTTTTATAATGCTCGACATACCATTTTCTAATTGACTCCCTATAATGGTAAATAAACCAACCAAAAACACCAAAAATAATTAACCAAATAATAAATTTCAACCAATTTGTGCTTTTGGAGGGTGTATCCACAACGTTTGTGTAAGAAGTATAACTTGGCTCACAAGTCATAATATTTGTCTTCTTAATTGTTGATATAGCATAGTTCTCCACAAGATTGATACTATTCGACCCTGTGAAAGTCGGTAGAGCTGGATTCTCAACATATTTTGCCATCATATCGGCAAATGATAATTTTTGTAGTTGCATTTTTTCTATAATTTAATAATTTGAAATTGATTTTTTGCTATTTGTTTCAAGCCCCAGTCGTCATAAATCAAAACATTCTGATTCGACTGAACACTTGTAAAAGCAGGCTGAAATCCTGCACGTTCTAAAAGTTCGATACTAACCGCATCTTTGCCAAATAGTTGATGCAAGCCCACCAAAACATTCTTATTCGCTTTTATTCGGTCGAAAGACAGTTTCAAATTTCGGTTTCGATATATTGCCAGTTCGTTATTGTGAAAACTTTTGCATGATATTGAGCAAAAATCTTTGTTTCGCCTACCTTCAAACATGATATGGCATTGTTTACATTGCTTTTTCATTGTATTTTACTGCTGTTTTAAGATAATTTATTCGCATTTATTCGTTTTAATTCGGATACGCTCAGACTAATACAGATAAATTCGTTTTTATCCCGAATCCCAAAAGAGAGGATAACCATGTTCATTCAATGCCCAGTTGAACTTATCATCTTGATTTATAAAATAGTCTGCTATATCCAACCCTCTTTTTCTTTCTTCGTTAGTAGCATTTTTTTCGAGTAAATCCGAAACAACGATTTTGCAACCCAACTGCGTTTTTAAACTATGGCTTCTCTCATTCCATTTATCATAAGGAGTTAAACCTTTGTTGTCAGCTTCCCCCAAATCAGGATAAACAATCAGCGATTTACCAGCCAATGCAGTACAATGGTTTTCGTTAAAATTGGTTAGGCTACCAGTTGCTAACCAAATGTATTCGGGCATCAGGATACTGGCTAAAATAGCCGTCTTTTCCGATTCTACTAAGGCGATTGTTTTTCCCAATGATTCATGGCTTAGTTGATGTTCGCCAAACAAGCATTGTTTCAAATGAAAATCAGGTAATTTCCCATTTTTTGCCAAAATGCTATGCACCCAAGTAATATGATTATAAGGTGTTTTTACTCGATTGCCCGTTACAGGGTTGAAAAGCATTATTTTTCCTGTATGAATATTATTTTCGGAATCAATCTGCCAAAAAACCGTAGCACCTTGCCAATGTTTTGATGAGCCAATTAAAAAACGTTGTTTAGTAGCTTTGGTAATTTCTTCCCCAAAAAGAGAAATTAAATAACTCAAAAAATGGTTGGTATGATTAAGTGATTTTTCAAACAAATCGTATGAAATAAAATCAATCTTTTTAGGCTCTTCTATCATTCGAGCTTGAATTTTAGGCATTGAAAAGTTTGCTTTACTATCTTGAAAATATTCTTTTGGTGAATAATGATAGTTGCATTTCACAATACGATTGCAAATTCCTACTTCCGTTGACAAATATTCACCTGTGGTATTATCACGGTATAACTTGAACTCTTTTTGCCCACAAACAGGACATTTAAAGAGTTTTGCAGGTCGTTTTTCATCTAAACTATATGGATATTGATTCATAGTCTTATCTATTTTGCACTTTGCATTCTTTGCATTGTTTACATTCTTACTAATCAAAATGCAAAGAGTGCAAAGAATGCAGAGTGCATTTGATTTAAAAAACTCTTTCATAGTTGCCATAAGAAACTTTTATAAATAGGTTGCTGTCATTGAGCCAATTTTTAAAACTACGCTCTTTCATACCCAAGTTTTCAGCTATTTTTATTCCGATATGTGTTTGAAAGTTCCCCTTTGGTAATGCTTCATATATTTGTTGCTTATCTTTTGGCAATCTATCAAAGGGAGTGCTTTCAGATAAAACCTTATGAACCTTTTCGGCATTTATTCGGAAATATTCTGTTAATAGAATAGCACTTTTCATAGTATTTTCTTCGATAACAGTTTTTCCACCCTCGCCACAAGCCCAGCTGAGCATTTGAAGAATGAGCGAAAAACGAATGATGTAAACATCTAATTTGCTATACATACTCGCTACTTTATCGTTCGGATGATTATTTATCTTATCTGTATTAAATCTTTGCCAATCAAAAAGAATACGTTTAGCTGTTGGAGAAAATGGTAGTAAAGTTGATTCGAGTGTGGCTGTATCAAATTGTAAGTCGAGCAGCCTTCCAATGATATTATTATAGTTTTCTATGGTTTCTTGTGGAATTTCTTCCTCACTCCAATACTCTTTTTGTAATTGGTCGGGTATCGCAAACAATATTCTATCAATAAAGCCATTACTATCCCTTGCATCTTTTGAAATTTCCTCAAGAATATCGTTTTGAATAGTTCCTATCACACTTATACATGGAGAGTCTATATATACAGAATTACCTGTCTTTCTATCAGAAATAATAGGTTTGCCCGACCAATTAGAAAGCCATTGCTCTTGTTCGCTACCTTTATTGTATCGGTTAAAATTCTTAAACCAACCAGCCAATTCATCAATATAAACACCTATTCCCCTACGATTATTCAAATGGATTGTAGAAACAGCTTCGGGAGTATAATCAGATATTAGAAACTTTTGCAGGATTGGTGGTGTGGGTTCATCAAGTCCTTTTTCTTCTCTTTCCTTTTTAGAAATTGAGCTTGCTTGCAGATAAATCTCTTTTTCTAATAGAAATTTTTGATAACTTTCTTTGTCTTTTTCCATTATCGGTTTGATAGCAAAGCTCAACGGGTGTGATTTATTTGTTCCTGCCCGACCAACCAAACAAGTATATATTACACAGCTTTCTGACCATCCGTTGTTTACTTTTACTTTGTGGGTATTTCCAACCGATAAAGAAGTAGCATATAAAATCGAAACACCTGAAAAATCTATTGGGAATTTCAAATATTTATTCAACTCCAAGATTATTTCTTGAATTTGTGTTGGAAAAACCTCAATTGGAAATGCATTTTTAATAGGGATACCTATTTTTCCTTTAAGTTGCCCTGCCAAATTTTTAGCATCTTCCTTAATTGCAGACATTGTTATTTTTTTAGCCATTTTGAGTAGATATTTTAACCGATTTCGTTTGCAATCTTTCTTTTCCCATTCTCTACCCAAGTCTGCAAGTCTGATAGCTTAAAGTACAAGCGACCACTCCTTTTGAAATGCGGCAGCTCTCTTTTATTGACTTTATGGTAAACAGTTTGCACTTCGTAGCCTAAAAATGCTGCTGCTGCTTCTATATCAACCAGTTTATTCTCCGAACTTTCATTTTTCGGTTTTTGGTTTATTTCCTCTCTTACAATTTGACGGAATGTGTTGAGAAGTTCGGAGAGTTCAAATCCTGCGGTGGTTATTGTTTTCATTTACTGTTATTATTTTGTTTTATCTCTTTTTTATATCAACATTTTTGGCAAATTTTTTTAAAGTGATTCTGTTAGGATACTCGTGATATTATTGATAATTGAGTTTATCTCCTTTACAGCTATTCCTTCTAATTTTAATTTTTCTTTCATTTCAGTCTGTGTTTTATTAGTTAACCAATCTGTTATGGTCGGAGTATATTTCATTCGATTAAGATTAAAAACTCGAATAAAAGCATCATAAGCCTTTAAATCATTTTTAAATTCTGTCCCTCCAGCTAATTTATCAAAATTAGGTATAAGTATTTGGCAAACTTCCACAAGGCTACTAATAGGATTATCATCTGAATAGCTTCCAATTTTAATAACTTTGGTACGTGGACTATTTATTCCGCTAAGAATTTTCTTTATTCTATTTCTGATGTATTCATCTAAACAAATATGAACTTCTTTTGAATAGGTTTCGTATTTCTTCTTTAATTTTGTTAAATCAAAATCTTCAATCAAACCATCTGTTTCATATTCAACGATATTACGTATCAGACCTACTTCTTCATCTAATATCCTTTTAGGTACATTTGAAATATTCTTATAGCTTTCTTCAAGCCTACTTTTTATCATTGTTCCTTGTCTGTTGTATGTAACTCTATAATACAAGGAGAAATACGGTTCTTTACTACCCCACACACCAGTTATTTCTTTAACTGGTTTTAGGTTTTCGTTTAGAAAAGGGGCGATAGTAAGAGTTCGTTTTTTAGCCATAACACCACAAATGTAATTATTGTTGATATATAACGCAAATAAAACAACAATTATTTTCAAAAGAATCTATAAATATACAAAATGGAAAAAAATACAGAAAAGATGGGGTTTTGGGGTAGTGATAGCAGAAACGTTTACACCATGTTTACACCAAGAAAAAGCAGTAATATGAAAAAAAACAAAAAAGCCTTGATAATTCATTGATTATCAAGGCTTTATACTTGGTGGGAATTACTGGGTTCGAACCAGTGACCCTCTGCTTGTAAGGCAGATGCTCTGAACCAGCTGAGCTAAACTCCCTTATTATTTGTTTTCCCTTTGTATTTGGGATTGCAAAGATGCACGTCTGTTTTTTTATTTCCAAATATTGACCTAAAAAAATAAACAAATCTGCAAAATTCTTCTTTAAATCATATCTTTCATTTGTTTGATACAATCTAATAGCCTTTTTTTGACATACAAAAAATCAAAGTTGTCAAAAAAGTATTTATTCCTGTCAAAATATTTTTGGAGTGGTAGTTAGTAAATCCTAATTTTGTGAATCATTTATTCAACCTCTATTTTATGGCTCTCGAACAAACTTGGCGTTGGTTTGGCCCAAATGACCCTGTTAGCTTGTCAGATGTGCGACAAGCTGGGGCAACTGGCGTAGTTTCTGCACTTCATCAAATTCCAAACGGACAAATTTGGACAAAAGCAGCTATTTTAGATCGAAAAGCCATTATTGAAAAAGCTGGTCTCGTGTGGTCGGTAGTTGAGAGTGTACCCGTACATGAAGACATCAAAAAGGCTTCTGGCAATTATAAGCAATACATCGAAAACTATAAAGAGAGTTTGGTCAACTTGGCAGCCTCGGGCATTGATACTGTTTGCTATAATTTTATGCCCATTTTGGACTGGACTCGTACCGATTTAGATTTTGAATTAGCCGATGGTTCAAAGGCATTACGCTTTGATATGACCGAATTCTGTGCCTTTGAAATATATATTTTGAAAAGACCCAATGCCGAAAAGTCATATCCTGAAACAATCCTTGAAAAAGCCAAAGTTTGGTTCGAGAAAGCATCAGAGGATGATCTAAAGCGTCTGACTAAAAATATTATTGCAGGTTTGCCAGGAAGTGAGGAAAGTTTTACGATTGAAGCTTTTCGCGAAACAT
Organism: Emticicia sp.; assembly: GCF_043780375.1. Lineage (GTDB taxonomy): Bacteria > Bacteroidota > Bacteroidia > Cytophagales > Spirosomataceae > Emticicia. Next base: position 16,927 of record NZ_JAYWCU010000089.1, read on the forward strand.
TGGATACTTATAAGTACATTGGGGATAAAGAATTACGACAAAATCTTTATTCATTCTTGAAAGAAATTACACCTGTCGCCGAAAATGCTGGTATTTTGTTGGCCATTCACCCCGACGACCCACCTTTTCCAATTTTGGGTTTACCAAGAGTTGTAAGCACCGAAACAGATGCAAAACTACTGCTCGAAGCTGCCGAAAGTAAGTACAACGGACTTTGTTTCTGCACAGGAAGCTATGGAGTAAGAGCAGATAATGATTTGGTTGGAATGATAAAAAGACTTGGCGATAGAATAAATTTCATACATTTACGTGCGACCAAACGAGATGCCGAAGGGAATTTCCATGAAGCTGACCATTTAGATGGTGATGTAGATATGTATGGCGTAATGCACGCCCTTGTTTTGGAGCAACAAAGAAGAGAAAAAGAAGGTAGAAATGATTTTAGATTACCTTTCCGCCCAGACCACGGACATAAAATGCTTGACGATTTGAATGCAACCAAACGCACAAACCCTGGCTATACAGCCATCGGTCGTTTGCGTGGTTTGGCAGAGTTGCGAGGTTTAGAATTAGGAATCACGAGGTCTTTATTATAGTTTTTTGGGTGTGAGTTTGAATAATATTAACATTCACTCATTCAAAACGGGCGGCGTTCCGCATCATTACATTCACTCATTAAATTTATGCCAAAAATAGTAACTTTCGGTGAGGTGCTTCTTCGCCTTTCAACACCCAATTTTCAGAAAATTGAACAAGCTACTTCGTTCAATGCCACTTTCGGCGGAACAGAGATGAATGTTGGAGCGTCATTGGTCAAATTTGGATTTGAGGCTTCTCATGTAACAACTTTCCCAAATAATATGATGGGCCTGAAAGCGAAGGCTTTTCTACGACAATTAGACGTTGATACATCGCACGTTATACTTGAGGGCGAGCGTATAGGTGTTTTTTTCTTAGAAACAGGTGCTGTTATGCGTGCAAGTCAGATTGTTTATGACCGTGCCGATTCGTCTTTTGCGAATATAAATCCTGACTTATTTGATTGGGAGGAAATCTTGGCTGAAGCCGATTGGTTTCATTGGTGCGGTATAACTCCCGCCATTTCGGAAGGAGCGGCAAAGGCTTGTTTAGATGCCGTGAAAACTGCCAAAAAATTAGGAATAACGGTTTCGTCAGATATTTATTACCGCAGTAATTTGTGGAAATATGGTAAAACTCCACAAGATATTTTACCAGAATTAGCTTCTTACTCTGATATTATTTTGGCAAGCAGAAAGAACATAGAAGAGATTTTTGGACTAAAAGTAACAACCGAAAAAGGAAAGTTTGTGGAGGCTTGTAAATTATTGATGGAGAACTATCCAACGGTTAAAAAAATTATTGATACCGAACGAATTCAAGTAAGTGCTTCGCATAATCAATACAGTGCCAAAATGTGGGATGGTGAAGAATTATTAGAAACTGATTTTCAAGATATTACACATATTGTGGATAGAATCGGAACTGGCGATGCTTTTTTGGGAGGCTTTATTTACGGACAAGTCATTTTGCAAGATGATTTAAAATCTTTGCAATTTGGTGCAGCCGCAGCAGCCCTAAAGCACACCATTGAAGGAGACCAAAACTTGGTAACGGTGTCAGAAGTTGAAGCCGTAATGAGTGGCGACAAGTCTGGAAGATTGAGAAGATAAATAAAAATTGCGATTTACGAGGTACGAATTACGAGCGGTTCGCCGCTGAGATTGCGAGTTTTAAACCGTGAGATTGTTATTCGTACCTCGTAAATCTGAAATCGTAAATTCTAATAACAATGGCAAATTTTGATAACAACACAACTTTAGCACAAGTTTCGGCAACGGGTTTAGTACCACTTTTTACGCACAATGATTTAGATATATGCTTGGGCGTTTTACGAGCTTGTTATGAAGCGGGCGTAAGGGTTTTTGAGTTTACAAATCGTACCGAAAACTCTTTCAAGAACTTTGCCGAACTCGTCAAAATTGCAGAGGTAGAAATGCCAGAAATGATTTTAGGAATCGGAACAATTTACGATGCTGCCACTGCCGAAAAGTTTATTGAGGTTGGAACAAACTTCATCGTAGCTCCCGTAATGAACCCAGAAGTTGGTAAAGTATGTCAAGCCGCTGGTATTCCTTGGATGCCCGGTGTAATGACAGTTACCGAAATCTACAATGCTCGTGTAGCAGGTGCCGAATTTATCAAGATATTTCCAGGGGAAGTTTTGGGTGCAGCTTTTGTTAAAGCAATAAAAGCTCCAATGCCCGATGTAAAAATTATGGTAACAGGTGGCGTTTCACCAACTTTAGAGAGTTTGAAAAGTTGGTTTGATGCAGGAACAACCGCAGTAGGAATTGGCTCGCAATTAGTGCCAAAAGATGTTTTAGCAACAAAAGATTTTGCTAAAGTAACAGAAATTGTTGCTAAGGCGTTGGCTATTATTCAAGATTTGAAATCGTGAAGGGTCTATAAATTAATGGATAAGTCGGTGTTTTACCCTAAAAGTAGGTTTCTCCTTTCTTAAAAAACAGTGATATGGGCTTAGAACAAAACAAGTTTCAAAGGTATCTTTGAAACTTGTTCGTTTTTACAATCACTATTTCTAAAAGTGGTTGCTTATTTATCCATCAAAGCCATTACATCTTCCGAAATACCAGTATTTGAGAATCCCCCATCATGGAAAAGGTTTTGCATCGTTACCATGCGAGTGAGGTCTGAGAAAAGCGTAATACAATAATCTGCACAAGATTCTGCGGAGGCATTGCCCAAAGGAGCAATTTTATCGGCAAAGCCATAAAATTTATCAAAACCACCAATGCCCGAACCAGCCGAGGTTTCAGTGGGTGATTGAGAAACAGTATTTACACGCACTTTTTTCAATTTTCCATAACGATAGCCATAACTACGAGCAATTGATTCCAACATTGCTTTTGCTTCTGCCATATCGGTATAAAAAGGAAAAGTACGTTGAGCAGCCATATAAGTTAAAGCAACTACCGACCCCCATTCGTTGATTGCATCCATTTTTTCGGCAACTTGCAAAAATCTATGAAACGATAATGCCGAAATATCCAGACTTTTCATGTACCAATCATAGTTCAAATCTCCATAAGGGCGACCTTTGCGAATATTTGGTGACATACCGATTGAATGAAGCACGAAATCAACTTTTCCGCCCAAAGCTTCCATTGATTTAATATAAAGATTTTCGATTTCTTCAGTAGATGTTGCATCAGCTGGAATAATTTGAGCTTCACAAATCTCAGCTAATTTATTAATTTCGCCCATACGCATCGCAATTGGAGCGTTTGTCAAAACGATTTTTGCACCCTCTTCTTTGGCTTTCAAAGCCACTTTCCAAGCGATTGATTTCTCATTTAACGCACCAGAAATGATGCCTGTTTTACCTTTAAGTAGTCCGTATGCCATTGAATTTTTGTTTTACGTTTAAGAATTACGAGTAATAAGTGTATTCTTGTATGCTAACATTTCTATTTATAGCTTCAAAGGTAGTTATTTTCTAAAAAATAAAAAACCGCTCTTTTTATTACTTCTTGTTTTCAAAAACAAAACCTTTCGTCTTAACTTCTACGCAAGTCGTCTAATCTATTTTGATTTAAGAAATTATTATTTGTAATTTTGAATATATACTTTCACCTATAACACACAATTAGCCTATCTTATGAAAACTATTCTACTTGGTTTTCTACTCCTTTGTATTTCTTTTAATAGTATTGCCCAATACAAATTTACTTTGTCGGGAACGGTTACAGATATAATTTCTGGGCAAACTTTGCAAGGAGCAGGAGTGTTTTTTTCGGGTTTGACAGGTGGCACGCAAACCGATAGTGTAGGAAGTTTTTCAGCAAGACTACCCAAGGGAAGATATACTGTTACGGTGCGTTCGTTAGGTTATAAAGTCGAAACTTTTAATGTTGATTTGTCTCAAAATGTTTCAAAATCAGTACAACTTTCTATGCGTGTGGGTGAGCTTGCTGAGGTTGAAATAAAAACGACTAAAGAAGACCGAAATATCAAAGAAACACAAATGGGTGTTGTAAAACTTGAAATGAAAAATCTCAAGAAAATTCCAGTAGTATTTGGCGAATCTGACATCATAAAAGCCCTCACTTTGCAACCTGGCATCACGACAGTCGGCGAAGGGGCGGGTGGCTTCAATGTGCGTGGTGGGCGAGTTGACCAAAACTTAGTATTGCTCGACGGAATGCCAATCTATAATACTTCTCATCTTCTGGGTTTTTTGAGTAGTATTAATTCTGATGCTTTGGCTGGCGTTTCTTTATATAAAGC
>NZ_JAYWCU010000090.1:0-12375 GCF_043780375.1 Emticicia sp.
GCAACAGTTTCTAATACCTTTCTATATCGTGCATCGTGTACCAAATCCAAACGTGCTTCGAGTGGGTCTTTTCCTGCCAATTGAGCCAATTCGTCAATAAAACATTCTTGTCCCCAACCCATATTTGAAGCATAAACCGAACGCCACCAAACGATTGGTATATCTGTTTTTACATTTGTCCAACTAATTTTAGATACAGGAAAATCATATTTGCTATTTTCGGTACTGATTTCACCTGATAACCACGGTTCCGATTCGTTAGGAGCTAAACCGCCAAACACTTGACCAACAATTGATTCGCCAATGGCATGATGGTGAAAACCTGTAATTTTGCCATTATCAACAAAGCCCTGCATGTGACTCAACATTCCTGGGCGATACGGCCCCTGTGTAATGTCGTCTTCACGAGTCCAAATCATTTTTACTGGCTTTTTTAGCTCTTTTGCCAAGAAACAAGTCTCGTTCAAATAATCGTGATAGGCTTTTCTACCAAACGAACCTCCGAGTAAAGGAACGTTGAATTTAATTTTATCTTTTTTGATTCCCAATGCTTTTGCAACGTCGTTCAAACCACCGTCAGGACCTTGTACGTGAGCCCAGACTTCGGCCGTACCGTCATCTTTCATGTGTACAACTGCACACTCAGGTTCGATAGGAACGTGTGCCAAAAATGGAGTTTCGTAGTTTAATTCTAATTTTTGCTTTGCATTAGCAAATTTGGCATTGAAATCGCCTTTTTCTTCGTATCTGATGCCTTCTTTTTTAGCAGCTTCGTAGGTTGCCATAAAATAATTGTCGGTTGTCATGGTTTTGGCTAAATCTCCATTGTCCCATGTTACTTTCAATGCTTTTCTACCTTTTAGTGCTGCCCACCAGTTGCTTGCAATAATGGCTACTGCGTCTGATTTACGGTGAGGCATTTGTCTCTCGCATTTTATTACTTGTAAAACACCTTTCACTTTTAATGTTTCGCTATCATCAATCGAAACGATTTTTCCGTGAATGGCTGGCGAGTGTTGAATGCAGGCATAAACCATGTTTGGCACTTCAATATCAATTCCATAAACGGCTTTTCCTGTTATACGCTCAGGCACATCAAGGCGTTTGTTATATTTTCCAAGAATTTTAAAATCCTTGGGGTCTTTAAGTTTTGGATTTTTCGGAACAACTAATTTTGAGGCATCATCCACCAATTCGCCATAAGTAAACGATTTGTCCGAATTTTTCAAATAAATTTTTCCATCATTGGCATAACAATCTGCTATTGAAGCATTCCAGCGTTTAGCGGCAGTTTCGATAAGCATTTCTTTGGCGGCCGCACCTGCTTTGCGAAGAGAAGTCCACAAACCACGAACGGTACTACTTCCACCCGATTGTTGACTACCGTATTTCGATTGTCCGTCCGATTGAATCAGTTTTACTTTATCTAAACTTACTTCCAATTCTTCGGCAATCAATGAGGGAGCAGCTTGAGTGGAACCTTGCCCCATGTCAGGGCGTGGGTTTATCAAAGCAATGCTTCCATCGGTACTGATGATAATGAAAGGATTGATTTCAAGGTCTAAAACCCCAACTTTGCTTGGGTTTGTATGAGAAATCTTTTTAGGATGTTTTTCTCGGGCAAAAGAATTGAGACCAATCATTAACCCTACTCCGGTGAAGGAGGTGGTTTTGATAAATGAACGGCGTGATGTATTAATATTTTCCATAGTTCGAAGTTGAAATTTAGATTATTTACCGTTACCTCCGTTTACGTTAGCACTTTTCAAACTATCAGCTGCACGATGAATTCCTTTACGAATGCGGTCATAAGTGCCACATCGACAAAGATTTCCGCTCATAGCAGCGTCAATATCTTCATCGGTTGGATTGGGTGTTGTTTTTAATAATGCCACTGCCGACATGATTTGTCCAGATTGACAATAGCCACACTGAGGAACTTGCTCTTCTATCCAAGCTTGTTGAACGGCGTGCAATTGCGTTTCTCCGATGCCTTCGATAGTCGTAATCTTAGCATTTTTAGGGATAGATGAAACTTGAATTTGGCATGAACGAGTTGGTTCACCATTAATATGGACTGTGCACGCTCCGCACATTGCCATTCCACAGCCAAATTTTGTACCTTTAAGACCTACAAAATCACGTACGACCCAAAGTAGTGGCATATCTGGTTCGACATCCACTTTTGTTTTCTTTCCGTTTACAGTAAGGTTGAATATTGCCATTTGATTAGCTATTTTAATAAAGTTTATGCTATTTATAACGTAAAATTTATTAAAAAGTTAGACTTTTGCAAAGAATTATCCATTTATTCAAAATATGTTTATAGACCTAAGAAGTGATACGGTTACAAAACCCAGTAAGGGCATGAAAGAAGCCATGTTTTTGGCTGAAGTTGGTGATGATGTTTTTGGCGATGACCCAACAGTGCTTGCTCTCGAAACCAAAGCCGCTGAGATGTTTGGCATGGAAGCAGCTTTGTTTTGTCCATCAGGAACGATGACCAATCAACTTGCGATTCGTGTACATACTTACCCTGGAAGTGAAGTGATTTGTGATAAATATTCGCATATTTATTTGTACGAAGGTGGGGGAGTTGCCCTAAATTCTTTTTCGTCACTAAAACTTTTAGATGGCGATAAAGGTCGCCTAAATGCCCAACAAGTTCTTGATGCTATCAATAATCCAGATGATATTCATCAGCCAACAACCAGTTTAGTTTCTCTCGAAAATACGATGAATAAAGGAGGTGGTTGTTACTATCAATTAGCTGATATTCAAGCGATTAGAGAAGTATGTGTAGAGAAAAAACTTCCTTTGCACCTCGATGGGGCAAGGTTATTTAATGCTTTAGTAGAAACCAATGAATCTACTTTAGTGCATGGGCAGCTATTTGATTCGATTTCGATTTGTTTATCGAAAGGGTTGGGTTGTCCTGTTGGTTCTTTGCTATTAGGAAAAAAAGATTTTATCAAAAAAGCTCGACGTTTCAGAAAAGTAATGGGTGGTGGCTGGCGACAAGCAGGTTTTTTGGCTGCCGCAGGAATTTATGCTTTAGACAATAACATTAATCGTTTACGAGAAGACCACGCTCGTGCCAAACAAATCGGTAAAGTGCTGGAAGGCTTGTCTTTTGTCGAAAATATTTATCCGATCGAAACCAACATTGTTATTTTTCAATTACCCAAAACTATGCTTGCAAGTGATTTTGTAGCTCGTATGAAAGAACAAAATATTGGTTGTGTAACATTCGGAAAACATTTAGTCAGATTCGTAACACATCTTGATTTTACTGATGAACATTTAACAGAATTTGAAAAAAATATCAGAAAAATGAGCTGAGTTCGTTATAGTTTCAGCTGTAAGCCATTTGCTTTCGGCGTTTTACTAAATCCAAAAATTATGAAAAATATTCTTAAAGTCTTTTTTTTAATACTTACTTTCATTCATTCTTTTGCTCAAGAAGAAAAGCAGTCCGTTGTAAAACTCAACTTTTCGGCCGCTGTATTGGGCTCAGCAACAATTCAATATGAAAAAGCTTTGAGCAACCGTATGTCATTGGTCATTGGGGCGGGCTATCGTCCCAAAAAACTTGTTCCTTTCGCTAAAAATGCAGGAAAATTCATTGATTTTGCCGACAATAGAATTGACTATATAACTTTAGACAATGTTAAAAAAAGTGAATCCACAATGGGTAATTTTCATATTACGCCCGAACTGCGATTTTATTTTGGCAAGCAAGCTGCCCCAATTGGGTTATATTTAGCTATTTTTGGTAGGTATAATGATTATCATGGCGATGTGCCTGTATTTGTTGATACAGATTATAAAAATGTGCCAGTTCGACTTGAACTTCCGGTTGATACCAGACTAAAAACATATTCAGGAGGCTTGATGCTTGGGAAGCAGTTTAATCTTGGTAAACGTTTTACTTTTGATTGGCACATCGTTGGAGGACATTTTGGCAGAGTAACTGTTCATGGTGAATCTAACCAAAATCTTGAAGGATTTGATGATGATTTTCGTACTCGTTTGAGAAATAAAATTCTTACTACTTTTAACATAAATGAAAATTATTTAGGTTTAGTAGTTGATAATCAAGGGGTTAGAATAGATAATGCTCGTCAATTAAATTACCTAAACCTAAGAGGATTTGGTTTTAATTTGGGTTATCGTTTTTAGCTAATCAATTCTGTATGGTTTTCTTTAAATTTAAAGAAAACCATACAGAATTGATTTAATAGTTTTAAAATACCCGAATTCCACCTTGAAGTCCAATCCATGAAGTTAAATTTGCTCGTTGACCGAAATAATAACCTTGTTTTTCCGAAATCTTCCAATTATTCAATTTACCTAAATCAATACCCGATTCATTGCTTGCCATGAAATTGAGGGTTGGAGCTACAAATAAAGCAAAATGTTTGGTTGCATGAATTTCTAAACCTAAACTGGCTTTTGTATGTTGGTTGAGATTCCAGTCATTGTTGTTTTGCTGAATATGCGATGAAACTAAATCAAAGTTTAACCAAAAAGTTCGATTGAGTTTCCATGCTGTACCTAAGCCGTAGCCAAGTGAAAAGTCAGGTTTGTTGGCAAACCCAAAATTGTATCCCGCCGTGAGGATATTATAAAAACGTTTCACACCAGTTTTGAAGGTTAAATTAAACCAATTTACTTCGTCTGCGTTCATTTCAAGGCGTTTATAGCCACCTTTTCTAACAAAACTCAATAATCCAATGGGCAAAGCATTACTTTCACCAGCATAATTTATCAAGCCAATTTGGTAGCCGTTTCTCGCATTTTTGGCGTAATTAAACAACGAAATCTGTAAGCCACTGAAAGTTTCGCCCACAAAATTTACCGTTCCTGCTACTTGAATTCCTTTGAAATCTCTTCCGACAAAATTTCCAAAACCTGCTGCTTGAACGCCAATTCCATTGCCAATCACCGCATTACCGAATCCCGCTGCTTGAACACTATTTTTCATATCTCTTCCGACCAAATTTCCAAATCCTGATGCTTGAATTCCGTTAAAATTTTTGATCACAGCATTTCCAAAACCAGCACTTTGAATTCCGCTTGTGCTACCAAAGTTTATATTTCCAAAACCCGCTGCCTGCACGCCATAGACGTTGCGACCCACCACATTTCCAAAATTTGCTACCTGAATGCCTTTCATATCTTGACCAACCAGGTTGGCAAAACCTGAAGCCTGTATGCCATTAACTTTGCCTCGCACAATATTTAATATACCTCCTACTTCCAACGTTCGTACTCCGAGAGAATAACCTCCCAAAATATTGAAAGAAAAATTATTAATTACGTTTCCGCTGAGGTAATGATTTGTGCCAATAAAAGGTAAAAAAGAAATCTGAACGGGACGATAAATGGTATCTTGAATATTATCTAAATGGATATTTTGTTTGGTAGTAACGAGCCAATCTAAGAATCGGTTTTGAGTAGATTGTAATTTTTCTTTTGTATTTTCCCATTGTTCTTTATAATCAAATTTTTGCGGTTCAATAATAACCGAGTCTTTAGATTCTATTCTTTCTATTTTGGCAGTTGATGGCAGAATAATAGGAAGGCTATCTAATTTTTTATTGGGTAAAGAATCAATTTTAAATGAAATTAATCTTATAATAGTATCAATTTTTGGAAAAGATTTGGTAGCTAATAGCTTGATATTAAGCACTTTGTCTTGCTTGTTTCTGAGCAAAATCTTTTCGTCACGATAGCTTTGTTTCCTAACAAGTAGATTGATGTTATTTAAATCTTTAGGAAGTTTCAAACGATAATAACCATATTGATTCGAGACGGTAGAAGCAAGTGTAATTGGCTCATAAATACTTGCTTTCTCAATTTTTAAGCCCGTCTCTCCGTCTGAAACGTAGCCCATCACGAAAAAATCTTTCTGTGGTTCTTCGGTAGTTTTTTTAAGAATAATATAATTTTCTCGATTTTTAGCCGAAATTGTATTAGCAAAAATATCAGATAAAATTTCTCTAACCGATTGATTTTGGGCATTGACCGAAATTTTTTTTTCTATTGAAATTTCGTCAGGATTATAAGAAAAGCTAAAATTTCCTGCATTTGAGATACCTTTAAGGACATTGTCTAAGCGTTCGTTTGAGATTTTTACAGAAATAATTCGTTCGAGTGGAGGTCGGTTTTGGGCAAAAGTACCTGTTGTCCAAAAAAATAGCAAAGTTAATGTTAATAGCTTTTTCATAATTTGATTTTAATGTTTTTTGAAGCTATGACATTTCAGTTTTATTTTTCCCCTATTTTTAGTCTTCTAATTAGGAATTTATTCCTCACAGCCTTTGCCATCAATAATATATTTTTCGCCCTGAGGAATAATGTTCAAGTTCAATGTTTCGGCAATTACATTTAGTGCATTTGGCAGGGTTTCGTTTTCAAATTTTGTCGTTAGGCGACAAGTTTTAATGCGGTCGTTTTTGAGTAGGATTTTTGTATGATAGCTTTCGCTTAAAACTTTAATAATATGCTCAAGGCTCGAATTTTCAAAAACAAATACTTTGGTTTTGTAGGCAAAAATATTTTTGTCCATTGCCAATGTTCTCTTGATTGTGTCTTTGTCGGCTTCAAATTCTGCTTCTTCTCCACGAACCAAAAGTGTTTGTTTTGTCTTATTTTTAAATACTACTTTACCTGTTTCAACGCTTACTTTTACATTTTTGCTGTAAGCCTGCACATTAAACGAAGTTCCTAAAACCTGTACCTCAGAGCCATTTGCATGAATTATAAATGGTTTGGTTTCATCTCGCTGGACTTTAAAAAATGCCTCACCAATAAGGTTTATTTCTCTTATATCTTGCTGAAAATCAGCAGAATAGCTCAAAGAAGTGTTGGTATTTAAGAAAACTACAGAACCATCGGGTAATGTTTTTTCTAAAGTATTAGTAGTGGTTTTTAGAGAGATAGTTTCGGTAGTTTTCTGACTCAGAAAAATGGCCAATAAACCAGTAACAAGCAGTAAGCTGATACTTGCTGCGATTCGGCTAGGTGTGAAGAAAATTTGTTTTTTCGGAATAAATACTACAACTTTTGGCTCTTTCGACAAATCAATTTTTGATTTCACTTTATTCCAAGCGGCATCAATATTTAGTGGGGTTTCTCGTATCGATGAGGCTGCCTGTTGCCAAATAAAATGATAATCATCTAATTCTTTTTGGTGGGCTATGTCTTGCTTCAACCAATTTTCGACCATGGCAGATTCTTCAGCATCAGTTTCTTGTGCTAAAAATTTACCCAGAAGGTCTTCAGTTATTGGTTGGTTGGTGTTCATTTTATTACTGCACAATTTGTAAAGTCGTGCCACAAATAATAATCAATGGCAAATATTCTGCCAGTTCAATTCTTAGAAATTTTAGTGCCTTCCCAATTTGATTTTCGATTGTTTTGGGCGAAAGCTCTAATTGTTTAGCAATTTCATGGTATTTTAACTCATCAAATCTACTCATTCTGAAAATCAAGCGGCATTGTTCAGGCAATTTTCTGATTGCTTCCTCAATTTTTTGTTCCAATTCATTTTTCATCACCGTTTGGCTCACCGATTCGTACGAACTATCGTAAAAGTTTGTGGCATATTGCTGATATTCTTCTCGAATTTTCAAATGCTTTATTCGATTCAAGCAATGGTTATGAACGGCACGATAGAGATATGATTTCAAAGAAACGCTTATCTCTAAATCTGTTCGTTTTTCCCAAATACTCAAAAAAAGGTTCTGAACAACTTCTTCGGCTTCATCCATTTCTTTAAGAATCGAATTGGCATAATTGCACAGGCTTTGGTAATATTTTCGAAAAGTTGCCTCGAAAATACGCTCATCGCCTTGCCTGATTGCACTAATTATTTCTTGCTCAGATAATTGCACCGATTGAAAAATGAATGTTTTGTGCAAACTTATGATTTTATGTTCAATTTTCTATAGCTCAAATTGATGAAAGGCTTTTTTGTATGACAACTGTAAAATAAACTACCCCCATTGGTTGTTTAAAAATTGCGGTAGGAAAAACAAACGAAACAAATGAAATTTATCTTTTTCATTCACTAACTTTATAACTTATTCAAAATAGTAAAGCGATGAGCAAAAATACAAAGCTAATTTTTGAAACAATTATTGTCTTTTTGATAGTTAGTTTTTTTGCTGTATTTGTCCAAAAGATTGAAATTAATAAGTTTTTGAAGTATAGTCTTTATTCCATCATTCTGCTATTTCAGGGGCTTTGGTTTTATCGGTTTTATATTGTCGGGCATGAGGCTTCGCACAAAAAACTATTTCCTGATAACCTCAAATTAAATGATTTTTGGGGAAGTATAGTGCTTTTGCCTTTGATGGTTCCTATCACTATTTACCGACAAATACATTTCTTTCATCATGGCTTTAATCGCAAAGACGAACACACTTCAGCATTAGATACATTTGTGGTTAAGAAAGAGCCAAACAAGCTCCAACAAATATATTATTACACAATTTGGTACATTAGTGTGTTTTGTGGAGGCTTTTTTATTCATTCTTTGGTCTCGGTGATTTTGTTTTTATTTATTCCGCCAAAAGTTTCCGTCAAAATTTCTCCTGCATTCAAAAAATGGACAATGCAAGACCAATTAAAATCTATCGCACTTTTTACTTTAGGCGTTTTGCTTCACTTGTCGGTCTATCTTTTTTTAGGAAAAGAAATTTATTTATTCACGCTCGGCTTTCCGATGCTTGCTTTTGCTTGGGTGCTGTCTTTACTTGTTTATATTTTTCATTATGATACCACTATTGGTGACGGAGTGAGATACAATGTTCGATCTGTAAAAAGAGTACCCATTATTTCATGGATTTTGATGAATTTTAATGAACATGCTACGCATCATCAATATCCGAATATTCCGTGGTATGAGCTGCCGCAAAAAAGTGCTTCATTACCACAAGAATATGCTGAGAAAAACCAAAATACGTGGAATTTCTTTAAAGCAATCATCAATCAAATCAAAGGCCCAAATATCACACATGAACACACGCATTAGAAAAGCAAAGTTGGCAGATGCCGAAGACTTTATGTTCATAAAAAGCCAACTTTCGATGTCTTTGGTAGAGGGAACAAGCACAAAAGGCGGGTTTTTGTTGGGTACAGATGTTGAAACCTATCGAAACTTCATTCAGAATGAATATTGTTTAGTGGCGGAATTAGACGAAAAAGTGATTGGTTTTGGTATCATTCTTTCGGATATGACTTTGCGTAAATCTGAGATTTGGGAGAAAAGAAAAAGTGCTAATTTGTTTGTTAATTTGGAAGAATATGAGCCAAATCATCTGTGTTATTTCGAGCAGTTAGCGTTTCTAAAAGGACATAGGAAATCAGTAATAATCTTGTCGTATAGCCTATTAAATTGGGTATTTGAGCAAGGTTATGATACATTATTTACTACAACTGTCAATAAACCTATTCTGAACTTAGCTGCAGTTCCATTCATCCATGCCGTTGGTGGAGTAAAAGTGGGAAATATTGACGAATTTTATCCAAGCATCGGTCAAATCAATTCAGATATTTATTTGATTGAATCAAAAACTTTTTTTGAAAAAACGGCACTTCATCCAATTTATGCTTTTCTTGAAGAAAATAAATTAAAAATCCCGTCAGAATCATTGTAAAACACAAATAAATAAGTTTTTGAAAAAAATGTTCCTCTCGTGGGGGAAATACTTTTTTTGATTGTCATAATAGCAAACACAAATATTTGATATTATGAAAAAACTAAATTTAGCTTCCGTTTTAATGATTTCTGTGATGATTTTTGGCATCACTTCATGTGGAATTTTGCAGCAAGCCATTGAGCCACAAGATGAAAAACAAAAAACTTTTGATGTAAAAAACTTTGACCAACTTGAAATGGGAAATGCTTTTCACATTAATGTTGTACAAGGTGCAATTTTTAAAGTAAAAGCAGTGGGTGATAGCAGAGACATTGATGATTTGTTGGTAGAAGAACGTAACGGAACGCTCGAAGTTTCTTTCCGAAACAATTGGAGACTTCGCCGTTATCGCATAAATATCGACATCGAAATGCCAGCCTTGAAAGGAGTTAATTTTTCGGGAGCCTCGATTTCCAATATCAAAGGATTCGATAACACCTCTGATTTGAAAATCAATTTGTCGGGAGCATCGAAAAGCTTTTTTCGTACAAATGTAAAAACCTATGATATTGACTTGTCGGGTGCATCAACACTCGAAATCGAAGGGAAATCTCAAAAAATCTATGCCGAAATGTCGGGAGCCTCTACTTTCAATGCTTTCAGTACAGAAACAGACGAAGCTTCGTTGAATCTTTCGGGAGCAAGTAGTGGGCGTGTGAATGTGTCTCAAAAATTAAAAGTTAGAGCAAGCGGAGCAAGCAAAGTTTGTTATCGCGGTAATGCCAAGGTAGATTCTGATCTTTCTGGAAGTAGTAAAGTGGAGAAAGAGTAAAAATCTATTGTTCACAGACGACAGTCAGTTGTACTACTATTATATTTATCGTTAAGGTGATTATTCACTAAAACATCAATTCGGATTATAATGATGCAGAAAACTTACCAAATGCTCATAATTGAGAAGGTCATTGTCGGTGCCATTTTTAAGTAAAAAATGTCTGTAAATATTCGTAATTGTCGCAAAACTGCTGTTATCAGTCAATTTTGCGACAATTAGACCTTTAAAGCACCGATGTACTTGGTTATAAACAAACCTGCATGGTTGAGTTGGAGAATCGTTCAAAATATCGTCAATATTTCGTAGTGTATTTGAATTATTCAAAAAATCAAAGCCAGTTTCTTTAAAAAATATTTTTACTTCTTCCAATGTTTTGCTCAATTGCTCTTCGTCTGTTATTTTAAAACGAAAGTATTTTAATTCTTGAAATTTTCCAATGCTAATTACAAGCGTATTTGCCGACTGACTATACCCATGAGCATTATTCAAGAATTGTTGAGCAATTTGCTCAATAAATTCATGCCTAACACCAAAATTTACTTCAATCCAAAATTCCTTTTGTGTTTCTGATACCGAAAAAATTATATTCTGAAAGCCGTTTTGTGTAGCTTTGCGAAATTGCTTTTGGTCTAACACCAAACCAAAGTTTTGCGATTGAAAGAAACTTTCTAATTGCTGGTAAAATTTTACTTCAAACTTGCTAAGTATCATGTTTGGATTCATTTCTAATTAAACCATTGTTGATTGGAAATGTTTAAAAGGAGAGTAATATAATTTTCGATTTTAGATTGACGATTTTTAAACTGTATAATGGTGAAAAATCGTTTAAAATCGTAAGTATTTGACGTGTTTTTACTATTTATTCTCAAAGCTAATGTTTAAAAGTTTTTCTGCAATTTTATTTCTGACATTTTTTTGCCTGCAACTTTCTGCCCAAACTACTCAGCAGACAATTCGTGGGAGAGTATTTAATGCAACTACCGAAGTTCCAATTGTTGGTGTGTCAGTAACTTTGAAAAATACCAAAATTGGTGTACAAACTGATGCAAATGGTAATTTTCGTCTTGAAAAAATACCAGTTGGGCGTTACCAACTACAAGTTACTTCGATAGGTTATGAGAGTCAGCAGATTTCGGAATTATTACTCGAATCGGGAAAAGAATTGATTGTAGAAATTGGGCTTCGAGCCAGTGCTAATCAACTTGCCGAAGCAGTTGTAAAAGCTCCATCTTCCAATTTTTTAGGAGCGGCAACAAGTATTCAGACTATTACGACCGAGCAGATTTTTCGTTATCCAGGCACTTATCTTGATCCTGCCCGTTTGGCTACCGCTTATGCGGGCGTTGCCAATTCTAACGACCAAGCCAATGGAATGGTTATTAGAGGAAATTCGCCTAACGGATTGCAGTGGCGTTTGGAAGGAGTTGAGGTGGTAAATCCTAACCATTTAAGCAATGCAGGCACATTTAGCGACCGGATTACACAAAATTCGGGTGGCGTAAATATCCTTTCGGCTCAATTATTGGGAAATATGAGTTTCTTGACGGGTGCTTTTCCTGCCGAATTTGGAAATGCTCTTTCGGGCGTGATGGATATGAGATTGAGAAAGGGAAATAACCAAAAACATGAATTTACGGTTCAAACGGGACTTATTGGCATAGATGTGGCTGCCGAGGGTCCAATAGGAAAAAAAAGAGACGGGTCGCTTTCAGCAAGTTATTTGGTCAATTATCGTTATTCGTTTACAGGCTTGTTGGGTGTGATGGGTGTAACTTTCGGGGGTGAAAAAATTACTTTTCAAGACCTTTCATTTAATGTTTTCTTACCAACAAAAAAAGCAGGAGAGTTTACTTTTTTCGGAATGGGGGGGCTAAGTCGCAATATTTATGA
>NZ_JAYWCU010000091.1:0-9147 GCF_043780375.1 Emticicia sp.
ATGGCTGGGGTTAGCAATTCCATGTTAATATAAAATTATAAAAATTAGTAATTATTTTTTAGCAAAATTGTCAAGGGTAAAGTATGAAACCTGCACCGACACCTAATGTGAACGGAGCAGGTTATCATTGCTGAATAAGTCGTTTGTTGCTATTTCTTACGCTAATTTGAAAGAAATCAACAAACAAATAACGGCTGCAAATAACGCAACGGCTTCTACAAGGGCTGCGATGATAATCATCATAGTTTGGATTTTGTTAGCTGCTTCTGGTTGACGAGCAACGCCTTCCAATGCACTACCACCAATACGACCTAAACCAAGACCAGCACCAATTGCAGCAAGACCTGCACCAATTGCAGCACCCATTACTGCGAATCCACGTCCGCCATCAGTGGCAGCTTGTAAAAGAACTTGTAAAAAAGACATGATAAAACAATTTATATAAGTGAAACAAAAAAGCAAAATAGTTTGTAGTCAACTGACAACGGTCGATAGGTTTAATTGTTGACTATCGACTAAAAAATTAATGACCGTGGTCGGCTTCGTGGTTATCTTCGATAGCACTCCCGATATACATTGATGTAAGCAAAGTAAAAATAAAGGCTTGCAAGAAAGCAACCAATAACTCGATTGCATTCATAAATAATGTAAATAGTGTAACTATTCCACCTACGGCAAAACTTTTGAAAATAAATATCAAACCAAGTAAACTCAAGATAATGATGTGTCCTGCGGTAATGTTGGCAAAAAGTCGAATTGTTAATGACATTGGTTTCATGAATACACCTGCAATTTCAACAACCCACATCAAAGGTAACATCAAAGTAGGTACACCTGCTGGTTTCACTAAGTGTATCCAATAATGTTTGTTGGCGTTGATATGTGTAATGACAAAAGTAACTACCGCTAAAAACAATGTAATTGTGATGTTTCCTGTTAAATTAACTCCGCCTGGAAGCAATCCTAATAAATTATTAATTAGGATAAAGAAAAACAGGGTAAGTAAATAAGGCAAGTATTTTTCGTATTTTACTCCAATATTAGGCTTCACAACTTCATCACGGATAAAGAAAATAACTGGCTCGATGAAAGATTGAAGACCTTTTGGTGCTTTTCCATGATTTTTATTGAAACTTTTTGCAACCGTAGTCATCAACAAAATCAAAATCACTGCACTTAAAAGCATTGAAGCTACATTTTTGGTAATCGAAAAATCCCAAACGTGAACGTTTTCGTCCAATCCACCTTGCGGGTTTAGGCGATGAATGTGTTCGTGGTTATTAATGTATCCATTATAAACGCCATTTCCTTCCGCAAATCTTTTTGAAGAGAATATTTCGATACCATTTTGCTTGGTATAAAGAATAATCGGTAATGGAAGGGTTAAACCATGTGCAAATTCCCACTCGTGAGAGTCAGAAATGTGGTGCATAATCATTTGACCGATGTCAAACTTCTCTTCTTGGTGGGCAGTTTCTTTACTTTCGTGCTGAACCTCGTGTTCTGCTTGTGCGAAAGAAAAATTTATCGAAAATACCGATAATGAAAGAACGAGTAGGAATTTACTTGTAATCGTACGCAACATATTATTTTAATTATTCGGTCAATTAAATAAGTGATTTTGTCACTTTTCTGAATTATGCCGCAATTTACGACTTAAATTCCAAATCTCAAAAATTGTATAAAATAAATATAGTACAAAAAAGTTAAGAATAAATAATTCTTGGTTTCGCAACCCTACGTAAAGTTCAATACCGATGAAGATAAGACTTAGAATAAGTCTTAAAACTACGGTAGAAAGGTAAAATGGAATGAAATTTTTCTGTTTTTCTCGTAAACCAAACTCAATTACTCGATGAAATAAAAATGAGAAGGCTACAAAGAAACCTAAAATTAACCATTTTTTTTCGTGTAATAAGTTCTCGAATCCAAGATATTTGGCTGAGAAAAATACAATTATCAATACGACTGTTAATATGACGGTTCTAAGCATAGTTGTCTAGGGATTTTTTGGAATTTGTCTGATTACATTGTAAAGCGACAGCCCAATTGAAGTGAGTGATAAGATAAGTGTGGCGATAGGGTTTTTGTTTGCCATTTTTCCATCAATCCAATAGCCTGCCCAAGTGCCTAAACCAATGGTAAGAGCCATTTGTAAGCCAATTTGGGTAAAAATCAGCCAATTTTGCTTGTCTTTCGGTGTTTCTTGCATGGTTTTTATAATATGGTATTAAGTTGCAAACTTGATTTGCTACGAGATTGCAGTTTCAAACTGCAATCAGCATTATCTTGTCTGTCTTGTAAATCTTTTAAAAATCTTATTAAAGGTTGATATAGTTTTGATATTCTCCAATTCGCCAGCCTGTTAGTTTTTCAAGTTTCATTAAAATCAAGTTTTTTAATGAATACTTTTTTTGTTTAATGTTAAAATCAAATGCCCAACTCATATTATTGATGCGTGGCTGAATAACTTTTGGATGCGTTCCTTCAAAAAGTGTCAAAGAATCTATGCCCGAATAATCAAAATCAAGATTGGAAGGTTGCTGTTGGTCGAGTTCTTGGTCGGTATGCCAAAAATAAGATAGTCCTCTTATTTTTTCGGTCATTTTGCTTGGTGGTTTCACCCAACCATAATGATAAATGTACGCATCAATAGATTTTACTTTCAGTTTAGTATTATCTCTTTTTCTAAAACCTTGGGCATCTTTATAAGACAAAACATTTTTAGTGTTACGAATGATTCTGATTTCATTACGATACCATTTTCGAGAATCTGCTACATATTTATATGAACCGTAAAAATGAGTGTATTTAAAAAGTAAGCCTTCTACTAAAAGATTATCTTTATCGGTTAGCATGGCATCTTTTATAAGTTGATGGTATTTTTCATGCACAATTTCATCGCTTTGAATATAAAATGCCCACGTGGTATCGTCACTGACTGCCGCAAGGGCTTTGTCGGTTTCAATCGCTAAAACCTTTCCATCTTTGCGTAGTGAATCATCCCATATCGTTTCGATAATTCGAATTTTATCAGATTTAATAGATTTAATTAAGTCCAGAGTGCCATCTTCTGAGTTGCCAACGGCTACTACAAATTCATCACAAAGAGGCAGAATAGAAGTAATTGCCTCCAAAACTGGGTAATCATATTTAATAGCATTTCGAACAATCGTAAAACCTGTAACTTTCATTTTTTGTTGAACTGGTTTGTATCCCGTTTATAAATAAACATTGCCATTTCCAAATTCTGTTTTGCAAAACGGGTTGAAAACCTTTAATATGTTATTCGTAAACCTCTGAAATTCGTCTGTTTTGCAAGATATTTTTATTAGAAACTACACTTTTTGGTATGTTATCAATATTTTCTGCTTCGACTCTAAATTTATTCACACCAACCATTATTTTATCATTTTGTAAGCTTTTCACTTTGGCTTGATAAGATTGTTCGATTTCAGATTGAATAAATCCTTGGTCGAATGCCTGCAGTATGCCACCCATATTCTCTACTTTCAAAAATAAATCCCACGCTGCGGTAGCTAATTTATAAGTAAGGCTTTCGATATAATAAGAACCTGCCGCTGGGTCGTTGGTTTTATCAAGATGGGCTTCTTCTTTCATCAAAATCGAAACATTTTTTGCAATTCGCTCACCAAGTTCAGACTTTGTTTCAAGTGCTAAAATTGAGTCATAAGCCAAAACCGTGAGAGAATCACAACCACCCATAGTTGCCGACATTGCTTCAGTTGTAGCCCGCAGCATATTCGTATAAGGACTTAGTTTTGCATCGTAAAAACTGGAAGTTTGGCAGTGGAGAAAATAGTTGTCAGTAACAAGCGAACAGTTATAGCTTTTTAATATTTTGCTCCACAAATAGCGTAATGCACGTAGTTTTGCGATTTCGACGAAATAATTTGTGCCGATAGAGATAGAGAATTCAATTTTAGGAATAATTTGCTCAATAGTACAGCCAAGGTCGGTTATTTTGTCTAAATATGTAACCGCCGAAGAGAGTGTGAAAGCCAATTCTTGAACAGCATTTGCACCTGCATTATGAAAGACGTGCGACTCTACGGTTACAGCTCGAAACGCTGGATATTCGTTGGTTTGTATGACATTTTTTTTTGTACTTTCCCAAGCATCTTTATCAATAATAGTTGATTCTGACGAAAAATATTTTGTTAGTATATCAGTCGCAAACCCACCTTTAAGTTGATAATGAATAAATTTCTTTAGATTAGTTAATAAAGTCTCTTTATAGTGCGTTTTGAAATAGATAGGGGTTTCGCTTAACTTAATGTTATTTAAGAGTCTAAGAAGGTCATGCTCGGTAGGGTCATAATTTCCAAAATCTATGGTTATAGCATCTATTCCTTTTTTTAAATAGTTGATAATCAATAAATTAGTGTCTTTTGCATTGATGTATTTTATTAAAGATCGATTCTCCCAACTTGCTGAATTTTTACTTTTTTGGGCTTGTTGGATTGCTTTTATTGGTAAATTTTTTAAATCTTCTTGGGCATAGTAGGGATAAATATCAAAGCCTTCGAGCGATTGCCAAATCAAGGTCTCGCTAAAGTTTTTTCCTTTTAAATCTTTCGTTACTTGGTTTAACCACGCCTCTTTTGTGATTTGTGAGAATTCGGAGAATAATTCTTGACTCATAAAAGAAATTGTATTTTTCAAAGATGATAGTGTCTTTTAGATAGCAAATGTAAAATTAACATTTGTACTTTTATTAGACAAATAAAATTCAGAAAAATATTGTTTGTTAAATACTTTGAAAATTCATTAAAAAACTCAAAATTCACTTCTCGGTTGGCTCAATTAAATGTTATCTTTGCAACCCTTTTGAATCTGACTATAACTGATGACTGTTTTAGAAACCCCAAAAACTCCAACTGTGACTGTTCAACGTGAGGTGGACATCGTGTGGCAGAATTGCCTAAAAATGATTCGGGAGAGTATCTCGGAGCAAAGTTATAAGACTTGGTTTGAACCTATTTTACCTGCTAAATTGGAAGGGAAAAAGTTGACAATTCAAGTGCCAAGTCAGTTCTTCTATGAATGGCTTGAGGAGAATTATGTGCATTTGTTACGAAAATCATTAGATTATGCCATTGGTCGAGATGGAATGCTGGAATATTCGATTGTAATTGATAGTGGAAATCGTCAGAGAAATGAGCCTCAAATTGCAATCAATATGCCGCCAGTCAATAATCCACAGTATGCTAAACCTGATAATCATAATGCCGATGTAGTAAAAAACCCTTTTCAAATGAAAGATTTGGATTCGTTGAGCCTCGACTCTTACCTCAATCCAAATTATACTTTTGACAATTATATAGAAGGCGACTGTAACCGTTTAGCAAGAGCTGCTGGTTATGCGGTTGCCTCAAAACCTGGTGTTACTTCGTTCAATCCCTTAATGATTTACGGAAGTGTTGGACTTGGTAAAACACATTTGGTACAAGCCATTGGCAATTTCATGAAAAACAAAGCTAATGGTAAGTTTGTCTTGTATGTTTCTTCCGAAAAATTTACGAGTCAATATATCAATGCTATTAGAAATAATAGTTTGCAAGATTTCATGAGTTTTTATATGCAGATTGATGTTTTGATTATTGATGATGTGCAGTTTTTGGCAGGAAAAGAAAAAACACAAGAAACATTTTTTCATATTTTCAATCATTTACACCAATCAGGTAAACAAATAGTGATGACTTCCGACCGACCGCCACGTGAATTGCAAGGGGTTGAGGATCGCTTGCTTTCACGTTTTAAATGGGGCTTAACGGCAGACTTGCAAACACCAGACTTTGAAACTCGCATTGCGATTATTCAGAAAAAAGTGCAAGCCGAAGGTATTTCGATTGACTATGAAGTGATTGAATATTTGGCTCATAGTGTAGATACAAATGTCCGTGAATTGGAAGGTGTGATGATTTCGCTTTTGGCACAAGCATCGCTCACACGCCGTGAAATCGATTTGGATTTAGCAAAAATTACACTCCGACACTTGGTAAAAGATTCAGAACGGGAAGTGACCGTTGATACAATCATTGAAGCCATAACCGAGCATTATAAGGTCAGAACACCCGATTTGAAAGGTAAAAGTCGCTTAAGAGAGATAGTTTTACCTCGTCAGGTGGCAATGTATTTGGCAAAAGAGCTCACCAATCTTTCTTTAAAGTCAATTGGTTATCACTTTGGCGGACGTGACCACAGTACTGTTATTCATGCCATTCAGACTGTAAACGATTTGATGGATACTGACAAAGAAATTAGTAGTGCCGTAGCCAAACTTTTGAAAATGTTTAGGAGATAATCTTATTGTAAAACAGAAATTTAAAGAAATAAAATGAAACGCAGAGTAGCCCTCCTAATTTTAACTTTTTATCTACAATCTTATGTTGCCAATTCGCAAACAGGCTTGCTTAAAAATAAAATTGAGCAAATAACAAAAACCAAGCAAGCCAAAGTTGGCGTTGCGATTTTAGGCCTTGATGGTAAAGACACTTTGACATTCAATGGAAATGGGCATTTTCCGATGCAAAGTGTTTATAAATTTCATTTGGCTTTGGCAGTTTTGAATCAAGTTGATAAAGGGAATATGTCGCTCAATCAGAAAATATTTATTAATAAAACAGATTTAAGAACAGATACTTGGAGTCCGCTAAGAGAAAAATATCCTAATGGAAATGTCAATATTGCGTTGAGTGAATTAATCAGTTTTACAGTTTCACAAAGTGATAATAATGGCTGTGATATTTTGTTTAAATTTATAGGCGGACCGAAAAAAGTGAATGACTATATACATTCTTTGGGCGTTAAAGATGTAGCAATTATGTCGAATGAAGAAGTAATGCAAGCCGATTGGAATGTGCAATATACTAATTTTAGTACGCCTGTTGCAGCAGTCCAATTACTCGAAAAATTTCATAAGAAACATATTTTATCTAAAACAAGTCAATATTTTCTTTGGAAAACGATGGTGGAAACCACCACGGGCTCAACTAAAATAAAGGCATTATTGCCAAAAACAGCAATTTTGGCTCATAAAACGGGCTGGTCTGGTACAAACAAAGATGGCTTAACAGGAGCAACTAACGATATTGGTATTGTAACTTTACCTAATGGAAAACAATTTATTATTGCGATTTTTGTTACGAATTCGATGGAAAAAGAAGCAACCAACGACCGTATGATTGCCGAAATTGCAAAAGCAACTTGGGATTATTTTATTAGTCAGTAAGTTTTTAATGTACTGATAATCAATATATTATACTTTTTTTCAGATGATAACTACTAAAATGGTTAGAGAGATTGCTCTTTCGTTTGATCAAGTGGAAGAGATGCCTCATTTTGAGAAAGCGTCGTTTCGAGTCAATAAAAAGATTTTTGCAACGCTAAATGAGAAGCATAACAGAGCTACGCTGAAATTATCTGAAAATGACCAATATATCTTTTCGCTCTATGGCGATAAAACCATTGTGTATTCTGTACCAAATAAATGGGGTAAACAAGGTTGGACAAACTTTAACTTAGATGGATTGGATGAAGAGTTTTTCAAAGACGCACTCACTGCATCCTATTGTGAAGTAGCACCCAAAAAACTTTCAGCAAAATATCAGAATGACGGATTCGAAATATGAGATACAGGATTGGAGAAAATGCTTCGTTTTCTCGTATCTCAAATCCCATATCTCGTATCTAAATTCTACAAAGGAATATTTCCGTGTTTTTTTCGTGGTAAAGTGTCCACTTTATTTTCGAGCATTTTAAAAGCTTTCAAAAGTTTTTCTCGTGTATCTTCTGGGCTGATAACCTCATCAATGTATCCTCTGTGGGCAGCTTTATATGGATTTGCAAATTTATCAGTGTATTCTTCAATTTTATTTTGTAGTTCTACTTTTGGATCTTCGGCTTCGCCTATTTCGTTTTTGAAAATAATTTCAGCTGCCCCTGCTGCACCCATTACGGCAATTTCAGCAGAAGTCCACGCATAGTTCATATCTGCACCGATGTGCTTCGAGTTCATCACACAATATGCTCCACCGTAAGCTTTACGAGTGATAACTGTTATTCGTGGCACAGTTGCTTCGCAAAAAGCATACAAAAGTTTTGCTCCATGCGAAATAATGCCGTGCCATTCTTGGTCAGTGCCAGGTAAAAAGCCAGGAACATCTTCTAATACTAATAAAGGAATATTAAAACAATCACAAAAGCGAACAAATCTTGCTCCTTTCAAACTTGCATTGATGTCTAAAACACCAGCCATTACAGCGGGTTGATTTCCCAAAATTCCAATACTTCTACCACCTATCCGAGCAAAACCTACCACAATGTTTTCGGCAAAATATTTGTGTACTTCAAAAAAACTGCCTTCATCTGTTAACTGCTCAATTATTTCCCGCATGTCATAAGGCTGGTTTGGATTTTCGGGCATTATTTTCAGCAATTCTGGTCTCTTTTCGCTACCATTCGACACATAATGGGTAAAAATAGGTTGTTCCTCGCAGTTTGAAGGAATATAACTAAACAATTTTTTAATATCGTTGATACATTGAACTTCATTGGCTGACACAAAATGCGTAACGCCCGATTTGGTTGCATGGGTCATTGCTCCGCCCAATTCTTCGGAAGTAACATCTTCGTGCGTAACTGTTTTTACCACATTTGGCCCTGTAACGAACATGTAAGAGGTGTTTTCAACCATGAAAACATAGTCTGTGAGGGCAGGGGAGTAAACAGCACCCCCAGCACATGGCCCCATGATAGCAGAAATCTGAGGAATTACGCCCGAAGCTAAAGTATTTCTATAAAAAATATCGGCATATCCTGCCAATGAATTAACGCCTTCTTGAATTCTGGCTCCTCCAGAATCATTCAATCCAATTATGGCAGCTCCGTTTTTCATGGCCATATCCATGATTTTACAGATTTTTTCGGCGTAGGTTTCAGACAACGAACCTCCAAAAATAGTAAAATCTTGGGCAAAAACATAGACTAAACGCCCCATAATTGTTCCATAGCCAGTTACAACACCGTCTCCTAAATAATATTCTTTATCGAGACCAAAATCTTTGTTACGATGCATAACGAACTTGCCAATTTCTTCAAAAGAACCTTCGTCTAATAGTAGCT
>NZ_JAYWCU010000092.1:0-3927 GCF_043780375.1 Emticicia sp.
TTTTTCAGTAGGTATATATTCCCCGTTTTCGTTAAATTGCTTTAACTTTTTCAGAATCCAACTTGGAACTAATTCAGCATTTATTTTTCCAAGATTTTCAATGATAGAAGTCAATTCTCGAAAAATTAAGGCTATTAGTATTACATCATCCGTCCAAAGTATTTGTGGTAAATTACTTTTGCCAAGTCGCATAATCCACCAAGTAACTCCTACCAAAACAAAATAGACAATTACCTTATCAATGAACTTAGCCCAGCCTTTTGAGGATACTTCAGCTTTTCGATATGCAGCCCAAAAGCCCGTAACTGAATCTAATAATACAAGGGCAAGAAGAAATGCCAGAAGGGGGCCATTAAAACCAACTTCGGTCAAAAATATCTCAATTGCCGAAAGTGATAACACCCAAGCCAATACTGATTTATTCGTATAGAAATTCAGTAATTTAAAAAAGTAAATCCCAATTTTAAACATCATTGTTCTAATTTTTACAATTCTATCAAACAGTTATAAATCCTTCAATATTTAGCCCTTTTTCAAGGAAACGTTGGTTTAACTTTCTCATTTTTTTTGCTACAATATAGCCTTCACGACCGCCCATGTCATTCGTATTACCTTCAATTGTAGTAATCATATCAGTGCCATAAACTTCCGTAACAATACCAATATGTCCTTGCCAAGTCTTACCGTACCTCCACACAACCAAATCTCCAATTTTCGGTGTTTGAGATGTTTTACCTATTTTCTCAAAATTATTATACGTCGTCAATGCCGAACCACTAAACAATTTAGCCAATTCCGCATCTTGCTCAGGCATTGCTTCTCGACAAACCAATTCTACAAAAAAAGCACACCACGCCATCGCTCTACCCCAACCCACGGCTACCATTCTCTTTTCAAATTCAGGTTTCGTAAAACCCGAATTCTTAGGTTTTTCGGTTTCCCCAATGTACTTCGTGGCAACTGCTAAAATCTTGTTCATAAGTTTACATTTATCGCTACATTCTATCTTAGCACATATACAGCCCATTTTCCTTTTTATTAATCGAACCACTCTCTACAACTTCTACAATCGTATAGCCCAAATCAGCCGCATTCATCACCAAATAATCCTCTATCTGCATCAGTTTAGCCAGTCCCATTTCCTCAAAACTTCTCGCTGCTACCAGTATATCATTCAATGCAGGCGTTTGCATTGCTCTTACTTCGTACTGCTCCATCAATACCGTTACAGCATCCCTACTGATCTTTATCTTCCGCAACTTCAAGCCCTGTGCCATGCTTAAATACACCATCGCTTCTTGCACCATGCCCAAGAGCTTCAACTTCTTCACATCATTACCAGGCGTAACTACACTCGTAAAAGCATCAGCCAATGTATTAGCAATTATTCCCCGTTGCACACTTAATAAGTGAGCTTTCAACGCCCAAAATGTCAAAGCATTACGCCAAATCTGATAATATACCCCAAAAACTTCCGCTGTTCCAACCAACAATTCCTTAGTCAGCCCCTGCTGAATCGAATTATAGTACCCTACCAATACGCTACTACTTGCATTTTCATTTAAAAAACTAACCAAGTCCTCCAAACCATCAATCCCACGTTCCCAATACCTATCTTCTGCTTTTGCCAACTGTGCATCACCCAACACCCACTTTTCCGCCGACTTATTCATATACACCCCAGCATCATCAATTACACTTCCCAAAAGCGGCAAATCCTGACCAATCACCAAATTTGCAATCGTCATTTGAATCAATTTCACCGCCGTAAGTTCAGTAGGGCTTAATGTGTTAGCGTTGTATTTTGTATCCAAATCATTGTAAAGCGTAGCACCAATCGCAGGTTTCACCCATCGAAGCCCAATACTCAAAATACTATTCATCACCCGATTCAAACTAAAATCGACCGAAACAGGTACGCAAGCCTGAAATTCTGCAATATTATTTGTCTTAAAAAATGCCATCAGCCTACAACTTTTTTAGTTCCGCCACCCGTATCCAAAGTTGTCAAAACCTTGTCAGTGTGACATAATTTAAAACCACGGTATTTGTCCATCCAACCATTATATTCCGCCACAAACAACGGAGCTTCCAACGCCAAATCTCTTTCGGGTTGGATGGTTTCTTCGTAAATCAAAAGAGCTTCACGCTTATCACTTCCACCGCTGCGGCTTCCCATTTCTTTACTCGCAAAACCCGCCAAAGTGGGGTCAACTCCAAAAGCATAAAACATCAAAGCCGTACTTTCTTGAAAATCGTCCAAGTACATTCCTTCCTTACTTTTATCGCCAATCGGTGAAATTTTCCAACCGTGATATGCCTTTCCTTGGTCATCCACAGGAAATTCGGTGATAATACCCTTTCCGTGGTTTTCCATATTGGTCAAAAACTCATTCATTTCATCCAACTTCGCTTTTCTAATCGCCTTTTTTTCATCTTTTGTCAGCGAAGACCAGTTAGAATTTTGCGTTTGCCAATAATTTGACGGAATTTCAATCATGTAGAGAATTAGCATACGATTTTTCATCATAGCCACTTTCGCCTTCGGAATCATCTTACGCACATCTTTCCAGCCGCTTTTCACAAATCCCCACCACGATGGCGTTTGATATAAGTCATTATCCCCAATTGAAGGAAAATTTGTAGGATACCAATATTTAAAATCTTTGCCATTTCGTATATCAGCAATATTGGTATATGAATAAGGGTCAATCAACGGCACTTTTGCCACATTCTTCTCTGTAACATAAGGAAAATCACCACTCAGCACCACATTCTTGATGCTGCCATCCGCCTGTCTTTCCTCAAATCGACTATACATCACTTCCTGATGCACAATCTGTAATATTTTACTTCTATCCTTGCTCAAAATCAATTCAGACCCAGCATTTTGAAACGAATATAGATCCAAGAAGCTCTCCAAATGCCAGCGTTTAAAACGCTTATTTGAATAAAAATCCTGTATTTCGGCATCTTTTATGTACTTCAAAACCTCATTGCCTTCGTCATCTTGATCAATAACCTGCATAGCTACCAATCCACGCCTAACCGCAATATTTGCTTTCCATCTAATAATTTGCTCAATCGAACTATCCGCCCGTATCTCCTTCAAAATCTCGATCGGCATATTATTACCATCGCCCCAATTAATCACACCACTATTCACTGGCTCACGACTATTTCGAGGCATTGAAGGCTTACCACCCAAAGTATTCATTATCTTACGCTCATCAGCACTGCCCTCCATATACACCATTGCCCGGCTTTCAGGAATAAAAGCCATAGACCCCTCAAATATTACCTCAGTAGATGCTGCCACAATTTTGTTATTTAAAAAAACCTCTTAACTCAAAGCACTCCTTTACCATTTATCATCAAAAGCAAATCAACATGAATACTTATCACTTGTGTACCGTGATACTCTCTAATTCGCCTTAATCTCTCCGTTTGCACCAAATTTTCGTTCTTTTTGGTATCATAATTAGTAATCTGGGCTTTCGTCAAACGAGGCTTATTCACCACCGCTTTTTTCATTTCGATCACCTTTCCACCAGTCCTACGCCGACGGTCGGCCGTAACAAACACTAAGTGATTAATTTGAGCAAAACCACCACCATCTACCGCATCAATTAGTCTCAAAGCATCCCTCAAACTGATAAATTCCATGCCCGAAAATACGACCAACGACTCCCAAAAAAAGTTGGAAATGTTATTTTGCATCACTTGTTTGAAATTTCAAACAATTAGCATATCTTTGAAGAAAAAACAATGATGAAAACAAAAGGCCTAAGTCAAGAAACGATAAAAAAAACGCATGAAGCCATGCAAAATCTCATAAAAAGTACCGAAATGAAGATGTTACAAAGCCTAAAAGACATCACAACCGAACAAGCATTCGAGCATCTCTTGTCCAGCGAAGAATTGTGG
>NZ_JAYWCU010000093.1:0-28136 GCF_043780375.1 Emticicia sp.
GTTGATGATTATGTAGCCAATGTAGTGGTTGCACAATTGCTTTTTTTGGAGTCGGTTGATGCAAAAAAAGATGTTTTGATGTACATTAACAGTCCTGGAGGCTCGGTTTATGCAGGTATGGGAATGTACGACACAATGCATTATGTACGTCCAGACGTGGCAACAATTTGTACTTCATTGGCGGCTTCGATGGGAGCAGTTTTATTGGCAGGTGGAGCAGCCGGTAAGCGTTCGGCATTGCCACACGCACGTGTGATGATTCATCAACCAAGCGGTGGAACTCAAGGACAATCGCGTGATATGGAAATTACAGTGAAGGAAATTATTAAATTACGCTATGAATTGTACGAAATTTTGGCAAATCATACTGGTAAAACGATAGAAGAAATCGAAAGAGATTCTGACCGTGATTATTGGATGAAAGCTGAAGAAGCTAAGGCTTATGGTTTGATTGATGAGGTTTTATATCGCGATAAGTAAATTTAGTCGGTATTTTTTATTTCAAAAATGCTTGTGTATCTGATGCACAGGCTTTTTTGTTTTTATACTGTCCAATAAAGCATTAACTTTGTGAAAAACTATTAATATGAGTTCACTTTCAAATGGAGCTATTATTGCTCCATCAGTTTTAGCTGCTGATTTTGCAAATCTTCAACGAGATTGCGAAATGCTTAATGCTTCTCAAGCGGATTGGTTTCACATCGATATCATGGATGGGGTTTTTGTGCCGAATATCTCGTTCGGAATGCCCGTTTTAGAAGCAATTCAACGTCATGCTAAAAAACCACTTGATGTACATTTAATGATTGTTCAACCCGAAAGATATTTAGAAACTTTCAAAAAATTAGGAGCAGAAATTATCACCGTTCATTATGAGGCTTGCCCACATTTACATCGAACGATTCAGCAAATAAAAGATTTAGGTTGTAAAGCGGGTGTTGCCTTGAATCCACATACGCCTGTCAATGTGCTGGAAGACATTATACAGGATATAGATATGGTACTGGTAATGTCAGTAAATCCAGGTTTTGGTGGACAAAAGTTTATTGAACATACTTATGAAAAAATCAGAAAAATTCGTCAATTGGTTGATAGTAAAGGGTTTAATACTTTGATTGAAATTGATGGGGGCATAAATCAAAAAAATGCTAAACAATTAATTGAAGCGGGTGCAAATGTGCTCGTAGCAGGAAATTTTGTATTTAGCTCAGAAAATCCGACTCAAACTATTCAAGATTTAAAAAATATTTAATTGATGCTTTTTCAACAATACTTCAGGAATAATTCAAAACTAATTCTCTTCGGAATTTTGTTATTAGCTTTTGGATTGAGGTTCTATAAAATAGAAGAACATGGGCTTGCAGGTGATGAAAAATACTCTTTATTTGTGAGCCAATTTGTAACTTATGAAGGTAATAATCAGCATGATTCTGTCCGTAAACCGAATGATAAATATTTCACCCCCAAAGAATTTTGGTCTAAAAAATCGCTTCCCGACTTCTTTGATTCTATTGCCAGATTAGATACTGGTAATGGGGCCTTATATACTTATTCACTACATTTTTGGACAAAACTTTTTGGGCTATCAGATAGGAGTTTACGAATGCCTTCTTTATTGTTTAACTTGCTGACTATCAGCTTGTTATACATTTTTATTAAAAAACATTTCCGTTCCGAAAACTTAGCTTTATTGGCTTCATTTTTAGCAGCAATTTCGCCGTTCTACATTGCTTATTCGCAAGTAGCTCGTAACTATTGCATGAATATGTTTTTGACATTATTGGCTACGCATTTATTGTTAAAAATCATTGAAAGCGAAGAAAGAAATCAAAAACCATTTTTGGCTTATATCTCGTATGGACTCTGTGTATTGGCATGTGAAATGTGCCATTTTTCTACCTTCCCATTATTTTTGATTCATGGAGTTTTTGTATTAATGTATTTTCGAAAAACCAGGGGTTATATTGGTTTATCTTTGGCGATGCTGATTCCGCTTGTTGGAGTAAGTTTATGGCTCAAATCAGATGGTGGAGTATGGGTTTTTGATTACATCAAAAACAGCGTTAAAGTCTATAATGACATGGCTCGCACACGTCCTGATGAATATTTGAGTTTAGTAAGTGTAAAGAGTGTTTTTAAACAACTTAGGCACGTCATTTCTGCCATGTTTTTGCTCATTGATGGTTTTCCTACTTCATTTATTTTAATGAAAAAAATGTATGTGTTAGTTGTTTTTACCTCATTTATTTCATTTTATTTATTTATTCAAAACACATTAAACTTAGTAGATAAACAACAACAAAAAATTCGAGTTTTGGTAATTTTGTTATCTTTTCTTCCAATCATATCATTAATTGTTTTTGCCTATCAAGATGGTAATACGTTCAGAATTATGCCACGCTACATTGCCTATTCTTATGTTTTTAATTTAATACTTATTTCATTAATAATCAAAGACTTATGGAGTAAAAATGCTTGGATAAAATACCCAATTTTCATTGTTTTTGGAGTTCAATTTCTAACCGTTACTAATTTTATTTATCAGATTTGGAATGATAATCCACCACGTTATTTCATGAGCTTTCCACAGCCGAGGAAGAATAATCCATACCAATTTGCAGCAGAGAAAATTCAACATGAATATGCCAAAGGAGATACCATTATTTACCCCTCAATCTTTGTCACAAAAGAAGGTGGCATAGATATGCCAAATTACTCCGTTGTAGATGCTCAATTGACGAACTTTTATTTGCCAAAAAACTCCGGAATTATAGGGCGAGTAAACCCTTATGAGCCAAATGAAATTATATTGAAGAAAGCTAACGGCGAGGAAAAGCTGATTTTTGAGTTTGAAGGTACGAAATATAGATATTAGTGTTATGAGGTCGTTTAAGGTTTTTTTACTAGTAAAAAATAATACTTTTTTGAACGAACAGTAAGTTAAAAAGGTGAATTTTAAGCTCAAAAGTATTATAATGGAAAGAAGTTTTACATCAGAATACAAAACAAAAGAGGTCTTGCATTTGCAAGACCTCTTTTGTTTTGTATTAGTAGCAGATTAGTATTTATACACACGCTTTGTTATTTGTTGCGTTGCTGTACGAAGACTAATTGTATATGTGCCTTCTGAAAAATTACTCAAATCAAAACGATATTCAGATTGATTGGTTGTCAAAACAGTTCTTGAAACCTCTCTATTCATTCTATCAGTGATAGTAATTATACCTGACTCATTCTGTATGTTTTCAGAAAGTGTAATTTTTACACCGTCAGCAGTCGGATTAGGATATACTTGGAACACATTATCAGTTACCAACTCAATTGATGCTGACACTTTCGCAGGAGTTGTGATTTCTACTACGTTTGAGTAATCTGAATTGCCTTTAACGTTGGTAGCTCTAACACGGTAGAAGTACTTGGTTTTCTCTTTAACAGTCTTATCTGAATAAGCTACTTGGTTGCGAGCCGTTGTTCCAATTTTAGCAAATGTTTTACCATCATCAGAGCGTTCTACATCAAATGCCGATTCTTTATTAGAGTCATCACCCCATTTCAGTGCTACTTCTGCTGCAGTTGCAGTTGCTTTTAAGCCATAAGGAGCATTGGGTGCAACAGTAACAACTGTTGTAAGTTTAGATGTAGCTGAATATTTAGAATCACCAAACTTGTTTGATGCCTTTATTCTGTAAAAGTAAGTTACACCTTCTTCGATGGGAATACTGGTGGCGGCTACTATATTAGAGTCTAAATCTGCTTTTAAAACACCAGATGCAAAAGTGCTATCCATTGATCTTTCTAACGCAAAACTCCACTCATCGTTTGAATTATCTTTCCAAGTTGCTTTCACAATCGTGTTTCCAAGAGCATCATTAGCCAATACTGTTGCTAAATCTGATGGTGCGAACGGTGGTCCAAGGGTTGTTGCTTCTGCAACATTTGAAAACGGTGATTGTCCTTGAAAATTAACCGAGAAAATCTTGTACCAATATTTTATTTTTGGAGAACCTGTTTTATCAGAATAAGTTGCTTCGTAGTCTCCTATGGTAGCAAGTCTAATAAATCCATCAGTACCACTAATCGAAGAACGATAAATTTCTTGTGCAATTCTATTATTCGTTACACCATCTTGTACTCCAAGATTCCAAGCTAAATCAATCTGAGTTGTTGAGATGGTTTTAGCTGTAAGGTTAAACGAAGGATTTGGAGCAACACGTTTCAATGTTGTTGCAATTGCTATATTTGAGTATCCGCTACTTCCACCAGTATTTGATGCTTTTACTCGGAAGAAATATCTTTGACCTTCCTGTAAACCTGTAACTGTAAAGCCTGGGTCATTAGGAGGAATAGTACCAGCAACAGTCCAACTGTTATTGTCAACAGAGAATTCTATAGTAAATGATTCAGCATTGGAAGCATTATTTCTCCAAAATAATTTAATAGAGTTTAACCCTAAGCCATTAGCTTGTACTCCTAAGTCGCTCGGTGCAATTGGTGGATCTTTAGGTGTTGTAGCTATCTCGGTGGTAGTATGTCCAATACTATAACCAGTACCATTTATTGCCCATACACGGTAAGAATATCTACCCGTAGGGAAAACCGTATTATCAACGTAAGAACGATTACCAGTTCCTGCAACACCATTAACAAATACTAAAGGTGTAAAAGTACCACCATCGATTGCTCTTAGAATTTCAAAACTTGTCTCAGTATTCGAATTATCTGTCCAATTAACAGTAATTGACCTCTGAACCACATTTGACAAGAACGCACCAGTTGGAGATTCTGGACGAAGCGGTGGTAATGGATTTGTTGAAACCATAATTACATTACTCCAGCATGATACCGTTTTACCAGCAGGTGCAGGATTAGTTGGGGTATTTGGGTCACTATAAGTACAAGTTGGAGTAGAACCATCGGTTGGCTTAATAGCTCTTACTGCAATATAGTAGGTTGTTAGAGGTAGTAAACCTGGTAATGGAAAAGTGCCAATACCATTACTGGCAACACCAGTAAAAGTGTTTTGATAGCCTGTAGGAAGAGTAGAATATGCAACTTCATACTCCGTTTCGTCAATCGAATTATCAACCCAATTCAGATTGATTCGGGTGCCTGAACCACCAACAGCTAAGCCACTTAAACCAGTCGGACTATTTGGTGGGATTACTACCGATGTCTCAAAATTTCGAGCGGTGGTGTTTGTTGATTTACTTCCATCTGTTGCCTCAACATTCCAAAATGCGGTCATCAACAAAAATAGGGATAGAAAATAATTTTTTCTCATAGCTAAACTATCAGTTTTAGTTATTAATATTGGGAGGGAAACTTGTTTTTTGTAAATATATAAGTTTTTATTTATTATAGTCGCATACTTACCTATGAAAATTATTTTACGGTAAAAATTTATTAAATCAATCTTGTTTTTACTTACTCAAAAGCCTTGATAGTCAAGATAATGCGATAAGTTTTTAGGAAATATAAGAATTTTTAAGTTTTGTTCGACTTTAAATTATTATTATTTAACTGCAATAACAGAAATTTCAATGTTTACATCTTTTGGTAAACGAGCTACTTGTACGGTTTCACGAGCGGGTGGAGCAGCCGAAAAATAACTACCATAAACCTCGTTGACTAAACCAAAATCATCCATGTTTTTCAAGAAGATACTTGTTTTTACAATATTAGTGTAGTCCATGTCTGCTTCCGAAAGAATATTGCCGATATTTTCCATAATTTTACGAGCTTCGGCTTTTAAATCACCAGCAGTAGATAATTCAATGGCAATTTGTCCAGAAATGTAAAGTGTATTTCCAGCTAAAACGGCTTGGCTATAGGGGCCGATAGGAGCGGGGGCATTTTCAGAAAAAATAATTTGTTTCATGTATTTTTGTTATAATGTAATGAATTTTATAGAAAAAAAAGACTGTATTTCTCTTTAATTTCGTATATTGTGAAAACAAAAATCAGAATAAAACAAACAATAAACAATTTTAGAAGAATAAATAATTGATAATAAATGACTCATCATCAGCAATCAGACAAGCAAATACAGCACACAAAAGTACATAATGCTTTAATTATTTTTATTAAAAATCCACAATTAGGTAAGGTTAAAACTCGTTTAGCTGCCACTATGGGTAATGAAAAAGCTTTAGAAATTTATCATATTTTGATGGCTCACACCCAAAAGATAACTCATAAATTGAACGCCGAAAAATACCTATATTATTCCGATTTTGTTGATAAAAACGATATTTGGAAGAATGAAGTTTATCACAAAGCAGTGCAACATGAAGGGCAAGATTTAGGTTTGAAAATGGCTTCCGCATTTCGAGATTCTTTGATTGAAAATCATCAGAAAGTGCTTGTTATTGGGAGTGATTGTTTGGAACTTACAGATGAAATTATTAATAAAGCCTATTCAGAGTTAAGTGATAATGAGGTGGTTGTAGGGCCGGCTTTTGATGGTGGATATTATTTAATAGGTTTTAATTTTCACATGATAGGCGAGAGTTGTGGAGAGGTACTGAGGCAAATTTTTATTGATAAACAATGGAGTCATGGCGATGTTTGCAATGAAGCTATCAAGACTTGTGAAGATTTAAAGTTGAAATTTACCAAACTCCAAACTCTTACTGATGTTGATGAAGAAAAAGATTTTTTTAAAAGTATTTCGTTGGTTTGAAATTTATTGCTGAAAAATTTGATGAAGGGCTAAAACCTGCGATATTAAAAGTTGCTTCTCGTTATTAACTATTTGATAATCAGCTATTTGCTGAAACTCTTGTTCAGTTTTTTGTCTCGAAATTATATCCTGAATTTCTTCTTTAGTTCGCTGAGGATCTCGTTTTTTTATTCTTGCAATTCGTAAGTCTAAAGGAGATGTTACGACTATGAGTTTATCTAAATCGTTGCCATTTCCTGCGGCATTGGTCAATGCTGCTTCACGTAAAATATATGGGTGATTTTGATGTTGATTGAGCCAAAGTTTAGTGTCGTCAAAAACACGTGGATGAATCAAACTATTGAGTATTTTTAGTAATGCAGGATTATCAAAAACTTGACTGGCTACCCATTTTCTATTGTACTGTCCGTCGCTATTATAAGCCTCTCGACCAAGTAACTCTTTTATTTCTTTTCTAAGTTGTAAGTCATTGTTAGTAAGCCATTTAGCTCGTTCATCTGCATAATATACTGGAACACCTAAAACCTCAAAAATCTTACAAATAATACTTTTACCAGAACCAATTCCGCCAGTGATTCCGATAACGCTCACAACTCCTGGAGGGGATTTTTTTTGAAAGCTTTCTGTTTTCATAAAATATCTCTTTTTCTTTTAACAAAATATTCCCAAACAATACTTTTTTGATAGATATGACTAACTGTTTTGGGAGAATTTCTCTTTAATTTCGGAATCATGGCATAGAAGGCAAAATGAGCTTTGATAACTGCCCAAAAGTCTGAAAAAGAACCACCAATTAATAATTTTATGCCCGAAATTCCATCCAAAATTAATCTTAGTAAAAGGGTAGAAACTAATTTATTTGCTGGCAGATTTTTATAAAGCATTGACAAGCCATTGCGGTAATTGAGAAAAGTTTTACGAGGATTTGATTTGTGTAAAGTTCCTCCTCCTACATGAAAAACCACTGAATTGGAGCAATAGAAAATTCGTTTTCCTGCATTTTTCATTCGCCAGCATAAGTCTATTTCCTCCATGTGAGCAAAGAAATTTGTATCAAATCCGCCCAGTGAATGAAAAACATCTGCCCTCACAAACATACAAGCACCAGTTGCCCAAAAAACTTCTTTGGTATCATTATATTGCCCTAAATCTTCCTCATAAAAATCAAAAATTCGACCTCTACAAAATGGGTAGCCAAGCCAATCAATGTAGCCACCTGCTGCACCAGCATACTCAAAATGCGTTTTTTGATGAAAACTTCTGATTTTTGGTTGACAAGCAGCAATCAATTTATTTGCTGACATTAAGTCAATAATTGGGCGAATCCAATTGGGTGTTACTTCTACGTCGGAATTTAATAAAACGTAATATTCTGCAGAGACTTGATTTAAAGTTTCATTGTACCCACCTGCAAATCCTTGATTATCAGTCAATTGTATTAGTCTGATTTCGGGATATGTGCTTTTTAGAAATTCAACTGAATCATCAGTTGAAGCATTGTCTGCAACAATTATTTCACAGCCATCAGCATTATTTATAACAGAAGGCAAGAATTTTTCGAGAAAAATTCGTCCGTTATAATTTAAAATAACTACCGCAATGTTTGTCATGAATTATTGCTTAAACATTTTTTCCAAATCCATTCCTGGAATATTTGGCATCATACCTTCAGTAGATTTTTGAAGTTCGTCTTTAGCTCTTTCTTCTACTTTTTCTAAGGCTTTGTTGGTAGCAGCAACGATCAAATCTTGTAAGATTTCACGGTCGCTTGTTTTCATCAAATCTTCGTCAATTTCTATGCTAACCAATTGTTTTTTTCCATTGGCAACTGCTCTTACCATTCCTGCACCAGCTTCTCCTATTTCTGTAATTTTTCCTAAATTTTCTTGCACTTCCTGCATACGAGCTTGCATTTCTTTCATTTTCCCAGCCAACCCAAAAATATCTCCCATGTTCATAACCGTATGATTTTAATTTGAAATACAAATATACAAAAAAAGACAGTCTGTTGAGAACTGCCTTTTATTAATATTTACGATTTAAGATTTACGAATGATGATTTACAGATTTACAGCATAAGTTGCTGATTATCAGAAGTTTATGTCTTTTGAGTGATTTACAAAAGCTTTGTAAATCATAAATCAATATCATCTTATCAAAGTTACCGAGCCGATTTTTTCAAATTTCTGTCCTGCAGGGTCTAAACCATAGACTTTATAGCCGTAATTGCCTGGCGGTGCTGGTGTTAAAGCATCAGCCTCTGTACCGTTCCATCCTGTTTCAAAATCTTTGGTTTCAAAAATTATATTACCCCATCGGTCGTAAATCACTAAGTTAAATTCTACAATAAACCGTCCTTTTGCCATAAATGTATCGTTATTGCTATCATCGTTTGGCGAGAACGCAGTTGGAACATAAATTTGAGCGGGCGTAATAAAAGTATATGTATTTGAATAAACGCTAAAAGGAAAAGGCGTTGGTACTCCACCAATAATAATAGTGGCTTTCTCACGGGCAAGAATTCGGAAGGTAACCTGACCTTTAGCAGCCGGGTCGCTCAATACTTGGTCTATTACATCTTTTACGTTTGATTTATTATCAGGCGTCGTATCCACGGGTTTTACCACAGAACCATTAGCGTCAAGCAACTCCACATAATATTCCACGGGCTGTGCATTTTGTAAAGCGTTAGTAGGGTCTGGAATAATAAATTTCGTCCAATTGAGCGTATTTGCTTCAGCAGAAGTCAGAAACACACTACAAAAAGCTGGTGATTGGTCTGAACTGTTACCACATGCATCTTGGTATTCGATTTTATAACAGTATTGTTGTTTATCTGGCTCAACATTTTTATCATCATAAAAATTGTCTTTTGTTTCTTTCACTTTTGTATAAGTAGATGAACCACCTTCGGCACGATAGAAAACATATTTTGGTGCGGCAAAGCCTGAGGGTTCAAAAAGACTAACCTTAATCACATCTTTAGTAAGTATGGAAACCGTACCTATGCTTCTCGGAGGGAGCTTGCCGCCAGTTGCAGGGTCAACCAATACATTCGGTGATTTTATAATAACTTCATTTGCTCCTAAAAATGCTGTAATGCTAAAATTATATTTTTTGCTACACTCTAAGGCATCAAATATGTAAGTTGTGCCTGTGCTTGGTGTAGGTGCTCCTGTATTTGGATTAGCTCCTGTGGGCGATTCGCTATAACCTACACTATAACGAGTTACATTTGGGGTAGCCGAAAGGTCTGAATCAGGGTTATTCCAATCAATTTTTACTTCTGTTGGCGATAAAACAGTGGCTTTAGGTATAATAGTACAAACTTCGTTAGATAAAGTTTCATTGCCACAACCATCTTTTGTCTGTAAACGAAAACAATATTCTTGCTTTCCATCTAAACCATCAATGGTTTGATTGGCAGATAAACTGCTACTGTTGCGAGTGATTTTCTTGCCAGTATCGACCCAACTGCCGCCTTTTGGTTTTTGTTGAATGCTATATTCTTTGCCATCTGAACCTTCTTTAAGCGTAATTTTATTGCTTGCACCACCATTCAAGCCCTCAAGTTCACTGATACGAGGTTTACTATTAAGACCAACAGAGAAAGAATAAGGCTGACTTGGACATAAACTAATGTTGTTTGTAGCACCTCTAGTATAAAAAGCTACTATTTGAGGGTCTGTAGTAGGTGTAGCAGCATAAGTATGTTGCATTTCATGAGGCCAACTAGTAACTTGTGCCGAAAAATCCTGACTGCCATCTCCCCAAACAATTCTATATTTACCTTGTTTTTTGTTTTTTGGTGTATCTAAAAACTTAACACTTACGCTTTTATCGCCACAAGAGGAGATTACAATATCAGGCTTTTCAGATTCAATTACTTCGAATACTTTGCAAGTGATGTAGGCGGTTCCACTACCATCATTACCTCCCTGCATTACCCAATAGGTTCCTGGTAATGAAAATGTACTCTGATTCGCAGTAGGAAATGTATTAATATTATCCCCATCTTTAAAATTAAAAATATATCCTGCAATGCTCAGAGTGGCTACCCCTGCTGGAGGTAATGGATTCGTTGCATATGTTGTCGCAGATTTATTAGTAAAATCTAAGCAGCCAAATTCTGGAGATATTGTAAAATCACCTCCAACTTGAATCCCGCTGCCAGGAGTCTTACATTTAGCAGGCATAGCTATTTGCTGCCCAAAAGAAAGGTTAGAGAGACATAAAGCCACTAACCCCAATAAAAAAGATTTGATACGGTACATACAAGTAATCATTTCATGTGTTCAGTCACTCACTGAATTAGAGCAAATATCATGCCCGATGAGTTGGGTATTGGTCATCTAACGTATGTATAGTATAGATTATTCAGTAAAATTTATAAAATATTACGAGAAATGCAAATAGAAGAGGATAATATTTTTTTCTATCTTATTGATAGTCAATGACTTGTACTAATTTTAAAAGAAAATATTAATTTGGCTTGAAAATTGCTTAGATGAAAATTCTAATTTTGAAGCTTATTATATTTATTTCTTTAAGAATTTACCTCATAAGGATTTACCTTTCGAATAGTTCCAAAGGTTTCGATTGGGATAAACCGAGCAAAAAGCTCTTCTGAATACCAATTTTCTGAATGAGTTTTCTTTATCACTTCATGCTCACGTTGGCGATAAGCAAATTTTTTAACATCATCTAAACTTTTCCAAACCGAAAAAGTAGCTTGCCGCACAAACGGAGCTTCACCAATACCTACCGAAGTAATGAATCCTTCGGCGTGGTTCATAGTAGCTGCAACAAGTGGTACATTTTTCCAAAAGTTTGATAATTTAGAAAATCTAATGGTTGCTCTTGTTAATACTGCAATTGTGCCAGTATAATTTTTGTCAGATGTAGGCTTACCAAAAGGTTCTTTCCCGTTCCATTTTCCATGAGATTCATAGGGAATGCAAAGCATCGTCCACTGCTCAGAAGTAAATAATCGCCACCATTTCCAGACAAATGAGTTTTTTTGAAAATTTTCAAAATCATGCTTATCATTCCAGACGGCAATCAATCCCCATTGTTGCCAGTCAGGGTTCATATCAAAGGTGCCATTTTTTCCACAACCTAATAGTTTCCAAAAAGTGCTTTTACTGAAAAATAAAGGCAAACGCAAAATAGCCATTGATATAAAAGCAACGGGAATCAAATATTTGGGATAACGAACAATGGTGAGCGAAACAATCATTATTGGAATTTGCGATTTACGAATATTAATGTCATTGTGCTTAATTTTCCACTAAAATCAGCCAGCGAAACGCCCATTTCCATTTGATTTTGTAATGTTTTATTTCTGCTTTTTCTAATAAAATTTTCCATTCATTTCTTGTAAAACCTCTCAAAACTGACAATGGAGCATCATTTTTGACTAAGTATGATTTTGAAAATAGTTGCGTAAGCCATTTGATTGAATAATAAGCAAGCGGATGTCGATGCAAATCGGCAATAATAAAGCCAACTTGGGCATTTTGGTGCATCCATCGCAACATTTCTATGAGTGCTTCATCTCGAAAATGATGGCAAAAAAGCGAATTAAAAATGATATGTGGCTTGCCATTAGGAAATGTAACAAGCTGATAATCAGCAATTTGGTAGTTTATTTGAACAGAGTTTAAGTTATAGCTTTCGGCAAATCTTACACAGTCTTCTTTTAAATCAACCCCACCAAGTTGGTGTGGGATATGCTTGTGATTTAAATATTTTCCTATTGCTCGTAGATTATCACCGCCACCGCTACCAATTTCATAAATAACAATATTTTCAGAAATATTTGAAATATTAGCATGTTTGGAATTTATAGTTAAAATTTTATTTTCAATATTTATTTTTAATACTGAATTTATAAAATATTTAATCCCATCTAAAACTACTGAATGTCCACCAAGTGTATGATTGATGAAATCTAATTCTCGTAGGTTTTGGTAAAGGTCTTTAGCTGGAATATCGTCATTATCAAGTAGTTCAGCTTGGTAGGAGCGAGTTTTGAAGGTCATTTTTCTAAGATTACGCTTTCCATCGTGATACCTGGCCCGAAAGCAACGGCAAAGATATTGTTCTGTTTGGAATTATGTGAAGTATTACTTTGCATCATCTCTTTCAATACAAACAAAATCGTAGGCGATGACATATTTCCATAATTTTTTAAGACATCATAAGATTTTGCCAAATCATCATGACTTAAACCCAACGAATGTTCGACAGCTTCCAAGATATTTTTACCTCCGGGATGAATAGCCCAATCTGTAATTTTATCAATGCTTAAATTGAGTTGTGCAAGCGAACTTTCGAGCAGATTTTTTATTTCTTCTTTTATCAATTTCGGTACGTGATTGCTAAGAGTCATCAAAAAACCATTGCTTGAAAGTTGCCAAGCCATGTCTTCTTGACCACCAAGAGCAACTTTTGAATAAAACTGCTTAATTTCCAAGCCTTCTACATCTTTTTCAGAGCTTACCAAACACGCCGCCGAACCGTCGGCAAAGAGTGTAGATGAAAGAATTGCATCGACATCATTTGATTTTTGAAAATGTAAAGTACATAATTCGGTACAAACTATTAAAACTTTTGCAGAAGCATCCGAACGACAAAAAGCATCAGCAATTTTGAGTGCATGAAGTGCGGCATAGCAACCCATAAAATTGACCGAAGTACGAATAATATTGGGTGAAAGACTGAGTTTTTTCATCAATAAAATATCCAAACCAGGGGCCGAAATGCCTGTGCAAGTAACGGTGATTAAATGCGTAATGTTTTGAATATCCGAAACGCCGCCCGCAGTATTTTTCAAGCAGTCATTAATTGCATTGACCGATAAATCTACCGCTTGTGAATTAAATAAACTCATTCGTTTTTCGAGCGAGGGAATAATGCAATTATTTCCAAAAAAATCCCATTGACCACGAGTCAGCGAGAAATCAGGAAAGACCGAATAGCGAGTTTCGATGCCGCTTCGTCGATATAAAATTGGAAGTAATCTTCGGTTTTTCTCGTCAGGATTGTTGGCATCAAGCATAAACTGCATAATATCTTCCTGCCGATGTCGGTAAGTTGGTGTGGCGGTGCCGATGGCAGTTATTTTTGGCATGGAAATTTAAGGTAAAATAAACTTAAATCTACGAAATACACTCCGTAAAAACTCTATATACGAAGTTTTTATCTTTTTAGAGGTCTTCATACCGAAGCTACGAAATTTTTATCATCAATTCTAAAACGTGTAACACTCAAAGTATTCAATTTGTTTCCACGGTTCATTTTGTGGTCGTTTCGTACATCTACTTTACCGCCAAAATGATGAAATTTTAAAATGTGGTCTGCAGTAAAATTGAGGGTTTCTTGTAAAAAAACATCGAAACAATGCTCTCTTTTTTGAACTATTTTAGGAGTGTATTGTGTAACAGATGAGTATATTTTAGACTGGATTACTTAAAAAACTAAGTGGAGGTTGCAAAAGTAGCAAAAAAAGAAGTTAATGTACTGTCAAGTGGTTGATAATTAGTGATTTGGGAATAACAGTAAAAATTTAAAGCTATTCAAAAATAGCTAAATCCCAATTTTTTTGAAGGTTATAATGAAGTTTTCCTTCTTTTACTACTAACGGACTTTCGATATTATTATGATACAAAGCTC
The DNA here is from genome assembly GCF_043780375.1 of Emticicia sp. Lineage (GTDB taxonomy): Bacteria > Bacteroidota > Bacteroidia > Cytophagales > Spirosomataceae > Emticicia. Next base: position 14,360 of record NZ_JAYWCU010000093.1, read on the forward strand.
CAGTTCCAAGCCCTTGCGGAAGTGTATTTTTGTATTCGGCAGAAAATTGTGCAATAGCATTCAACCCAATATTCGATTCGAGTGCCGAAGTGAGCCACCAACCAACATGTAGGCGTGAAGCAATCTCGATCCACTCACGGCAGTGTTGAAGTCCGCCGAGCAAAGTAGGTTTCAAAATAATATATTTTGGCTTTATTTTTTTGAGCAATTGCATCTTCTGCACATAGTCGGTTATGCCAATCAATTCTTCGTCTAAAGCGATGGGTATCGGACTATTTTCGCACAAACCCATCATGGCATCTGTTTGCGTTTGTCTTATGGGTTGTTCGATGCTATGTATTTGATAATCAAATAGTTGTAATAGTTTTTTTTGTGCTTCTTCTGGCGAAAAAGCACCGTTAGCATCAACTCTAAGTGTAATTTTTTCGTTAGAAAAACGATTTCTAATGGAAGATAAAATACTTAATTCTTCATCAAAATTGATAGCACCTATTTTCATTTTGATGGTGTCAAACCCGGCTAAAATTTTCTCTTCAACTTGTTCCATCATAAAGGCCTTACTACCCATCCACACCAACCCATTTATATTAATAGCTTTTTCGCCTTTCACAAAATCATTATCAAAAATTATTCTTTTGCCCCCATTCATGTAATCAATTAGAGCTGTTTCAAAGCCAAATTTAATAGAAGGAAGTCGGTCGTCGATGAGTTGGGAAAGAATAATGTTGATATTCCACTCAAAAACTTCCAAGTCTAAGCCATTGAAAGTATCGCAAGCTCCTTGCAGAATATCTTGATAATTTGGGAAATCATCAATGCTCAAACCGTGTAAAGGGGCAGCTTCTCCCAAACCAAAAATCTTAGGATTTTCGGAATCGAATATTTTCAAGAAATAAGTATCTTTTTCAGTATAAACGCCACGAGAAGTTCCAGCTTCAAACTTAAACTTAAGTGTATGCTTATACATTTTGACTTTCAGACCCATTGAAAAATGCTTAGTTTTGGCAAAAATACAGAAACTTTTGTTTTTTATGCCACAGTTCGACCGATTTCTGTGTTTTTCAGTAAACCCCTCAAATATTGACCTATGAAGTTAGTCTTTTTTTTTATTCTTCGCATCATATTGTACCCGATTATGCTTATAATTAATCTTACAATTTTCGTGCGAAACTGGCTTTATGACAAAAATATATTAAAATCAGTAAGGCCCAAAGTTTTTTGTATCAATGTTGGGAATCTGAATTTGGGCGGCACAGGTAAAACGCCCCACGTAGAATATTTGGTTCGTTTACTCGCTGATAATTACAAAACAAGTATTTTAAGTAGAGGATATAAGCGGAAAACAAAGGGCTTTGTTTGGGCAGATGCAACAGCCACCGCCGAAAGTATTGGCGATGAACCGATGCAGTATTTCTTGAAATTTAAAGATAAAATAAATGTTGTGGTTTGTGAAGATAGAATAGTAGGGGTGAATGAAATTCAAAGACAAATGCCTAATATTGAGACGGAAATTCAATCGATAGTTCTACTTGATGATGCTTTTCAGCATCGAAAAATAGCTCCGCAGCTTAATTTGCTTTTGTGTGATTATAACCGACCATTTTATGAAGATAGTTTAGTGCCTTTTGGAAAGCTACGAGATTTGCGACAAAGTGCCAAACGAGCCAATGCCGTGATTGTAACGAAATGTCCGAAAGACATAAATATTCAGAAACATACAGCTATTATTAATGGTATAAAAAAATATGTTTCGCCCGAAACGCCTATTTTTTTTTCAAGAATTAACTATAAATCAGTCGTTGGATATTTTTCTAAGAACACTTTCAAACCTCAGCAGAAAAGTAATGTTGTAACGGCAATTGCTAAGCCAGAAGTTTTTATAGAATATCTTTCCGAACAAGGTTTCAGCATTAATAATGTGCACAATTTTTCCGACCATTTTTCTTTTACAAGGAAAGAAATGAATGAAATTATAACTGAAACGGCTCAATTCAAGAATGTTTTACAAATAATCACGACCGAAAAAGACATGGTGAAAATCAAGCCCTTGTTGAATGAGGAAGAAATGAAACATTTTTTTTATGTCCCAATCGAAATTGAGTTGGAAGACAAAAAGACTTTTGATGATTTTGTTTACTCAAGTTTAAAAAATTTAGCATGAAAAAACTAACTTTAGTCTCGCTCTTATTGTTGTCAAACTTTTTGACAATTGCTCAAACCAAAACAGGGTTCAACCGAACTTGGGTTTTTATGGTGGGAGTTCTCGAATGGGCCGATGCCAATAGTTTTGCTTCATTTGAGAAAAAAGAACGAGTAGATGCCAAAATCTTGCGGTTTTTTCAGAATAATGGTGTGCCGAGTAATCAAATCAGGTATCTTAAAGACCAACAAGCAACCACAAAATCTGTTAGAGCTACTTTTGCTACATTTTTGAAGCAAGCCCAAAAAGGTGATATGCTGTTTTTTTATTATTGTGGACATGGCTATAAAAACGATGATGACAAAGTTTGTTTTGCCAATTATCAAGGGGCAGATTGGTCGGCAGAAGAAATTGTAGAAACTGTCAATGAAAATTTTGCTGGAAATATGGCTTTTTTCACTGCCGATTGTTGCAATTCGGGTGGATTGGCAAAGGAAGTGCAAAAATATCCCTCACGAGATTATGTAGCCCTCAACTCAGTCGTTCCGACCGATGTCTCTACTGGTAATTGGACATTTTCTAATGCTCTCTTGTATGGCCTTCAAGGAAAAAACTTTGTAGATGCTAATAATAATGGCAGCATTACTTTAGATGAATTATCGAGTTACATTGATGAAGAAATGGCAGTGGTTGAAGGTCAAAAAGCAGCCTTTTTTGTGCCAAAAAGTATGAAAAACTGGGCGATTTCAAGTAATATTCCTTCCAAGAAAAACTCCCGTATTGGTGAGCGAGTGATGGTTGATTATGACGGAGAAGACTATTTGGGTTTTATTGAAAGTGCCGATGCCAATAATAAATTCAATGTGCGATTTTATAGTTATACTAATAACGAAACCGAGTGGTTAGAGGCTTCTCGACTGAAAACTTTTTCGTGTGCAAAAGATTTTCCGATTGGCACAAAAGTAAAAGCACTAAGTGGCGAAGACCAAAAATGGTATTCTGCAAAGGTCATAAAAAAGTTTTCTTGTCTGCACTACGTTCACTACGACGATTATGATAGCCAATGGGATGAATGGATTTCATCTGAAAACATCAAAAAAAAATAAAATGCTGATATGCTGCTAACTTCATTTTCCGAAAAATACGCTCAACTCATCAAATCTAAAGCCTCCGAATTGGGTTTTGATGCTTGTGGTATTTCAAATGCCGATTTTTTGGAAGAAGAAGCTCCACGTTTAGACGCATGGCTTAACCAAAATTATCATGGAAAAATGGGTTATATGGCAAACCATTTCGACAAACGCCTTGACCCCAGAAAATTGGTTGATGGAGCAAAATCGGTCATTACAGTTATACTAAACTATTTTCCTGAGAAACAATTACCCCAAGATGATGAACATTATAAAATCTCAAAGTATGCTTATGGTACAGATTATCACTTTGTGCTGAAAGACAAACTGAAGGATTTGATGACCTATATTTCGGAAGAAATAGGAGAGGTGAATGGAAGAGTATTCGTAGATTCTGCCCCAGTGATGGACAAGGTTTGGGCCAAAAAAAGTGGTATTGGTTGGGTTGGGAAACATACTAATTTGATAACCAGAGAAATTGGAAGTTTCTTTTTTATTGGCGAAATTATCTGCGATTTAGAACTTCAACCCGATGGTGCTATAAAAGATTATTGCGGCACTTGTACTCGTTGCGTAGATGCTTGCCCGACCGATGCAATTACTGAACCTTATGTAGTTGATGGCTCGAAATGTATATCTTATTTTACGATTGAGCTAAAAGAAGCGATTCCTGACGAAGTAAAAGGCAAGTTTGAAAACTGGATTTTTGGTTGTGATATTTGTCAAGATGTATGTCCATGGAATAGTTTTTCTCGACCGAATACTACGCCAGAATTCTCGCAACACCCTGATTTGCAGCAATTTACAAAAAAAGATTGGGAGGAGATTTCAGAAGAAGTTTTTCAAGAAATTTTCAAACGAAGTGCGGTAAAACGTACAAAATTAGAGGGTTTGAAGCGGAATATTGCGTTTGTGAAATCAACTCAATAGATGATTTACTAACCTGCAACTACGAGAACATAACCAGCAATATTTTCTATAAAAATGGTGTATTGTTCATCAATTTCATTGATTTTTAGTCTGCCGATGATTTCGGAATCATCTTTTTGAAAAGGAAAAACGTGTAGATGTTCATGGAAAATAACTTTGCGTTTACCATAAAGTTTGTACAATGCTTCTTTGGCAGACCAATAAATACAAAGTTTTTCTAAGTCGTTATTAGCGGCTGTCATTTCACTTTCTGACAAAAATTTATGGGCAATTTTACGTATTTTTTCGGAAGGCTTTTCCATATCCATTCCCAATGCTTTAGTTGGGTGCATGATTGCCGCCACGAAGTTGGAAGTGTGAGTGAGCGACATTTGCCAAGTTGAACCTACTAAGTAAGGTTTGCCGTGCTCGTCTTTTTTGATTCCGAGGTATTTTATACCAAGAAAATCGGCTAAGAATTTGATAGTTAGGCGACTACAAAAGAACTCAATTTGTTTTTGAGGGTGTTTAATGCTTGCCAATTCGGCATCGGTCAAGATTTCGGAAGGCAACATTGCTTGTAATTCATCATGAGTTTCGGTGATTTGCCAAACTGCTAAATGAATGCCGTCGCTGTATGTCGCCCAAGGGTTCGTTGCCCGTTCGTATTTTTTTTGAAGAATAATGGGCATAATGCGTGAGATTTTTACAATTTATTTCAAAATCTACTCATCTTTCAAAACATAACCCATGCCAGTTTTGGTATGAATGAGTTTTGGCTCAAAGTCTTTGTCTATTTTTTTGCGAAGAAAATTGATATAAACTTCTATCACATTTAAGCTACTTTCGGCGTTATTGCCTTCCCAGATTTTTTCGGCAATCTCAGTTTTTGAAATTACTTTTCCTTTATTTCTAATGAGATATTCGAGTAAAGAAAACTCTTTTGGTGTCAGGTCAATAGTTTTGCCTTGACGAGAAGCCATTTTACTTTCGAGATTTATTTCGAGGTCGGCAATCCGTAGCAGATTGGCATTATTTTCGTTTTCGGCATAAGCACGTTTCAAGAAAACATTTACACGAGCAATGAGTTCACGGTACTCAAAAGGTTTTACGATATAATCATCGGCACCTTTCTCAAAACCAACAATTTTATCGTCGGTTTCACCCAAAGCCGTAAGCATGATAATCGGTATTTGGCTATCTTTTTCTCTAATTTTTGAGCAAACTTCATAACCATTCATTTGTGGAAGATTCACATCCAACAATATCAAATCGAACTTTCCGCTAAGAGCAAACCGAAGTCCAATTTGCCCATCAAAAGCTACTTCTGTTTCAAAACCCTTCTCCGATAAACCTTTTACAAGGTTTTCTGCTAAGCGTTGGTCGTCTTCAATGATGAGTATTCGTTTCTTTTCCATATTTATTTTGTTGAGATACGAGTTTTTATTTCGTATTGGGAGTAGCGAAAGTTTTTAATTTACCCTCTTTTTCAAGGAGGAGTGCCTGACGCAGTCGGCGGGATGGTTTTTGACGTAGAATTAGTTTGAAAAGTATTCAATTTGGAACAAACCACCTCGTCAAAATTCGACTTCGTCAGGATTTTGACACCCATCCTTTTTCCAAGGAGGTGAAATTAATTGCTATGCGTAACCCCTTTTTTTAAACTTTTTTGCAACACCAATGCAATTCCAATCACTAAAAAACATCCAAGTGGATTGAACCAAAGGTAGGCAATCCATTCTTTTTTTAGAATCAATTGCGGAATTCCGATTCCTAAAATTATGCCTTGACTAATAACTGCTGACCAGAAAGTGGCCGTCCCACCAATGTTTTTAAAATAAAAAGCTACTAAAAATACACCTAAAATGATTCCGTAAAACAATGAGCCAAGCACATTGACTACTTCAATCATATTGCCGAGTTTGTTGGCGTATTGTGCAACAAATATACAGAAAAGCCCCCATAAAACTGTCGAAACTTTAGAAGCGTTCAATTCAGCTCTTTCGGTAGGTGTATTTTTTGAGAATTTTCGGTAAACATCAACAACAGTCGTAGCAGCCAAAGAATTATATGCCGAGGCGATAGATCCCATCGAAGCGGCAAATATTACAGCAATCAAAAGCCCAATGAGTCCGTGTGGAAGATGGTCTAAGACAAACCTTAAAAATACAAAATCTCTGTCATTGGTGCTGGCGGCTGGGTCGTTCTTTTTAATTAATTCAACTACTTGACCTTTAATACTTTTTGTAATAGAATCAGATTTGTTTATGCTACTTTTATATATGATAAGTTGCTTATTATCAAGCTGTTCGGAGCTTAAAAGTAGTTTTCTACGCTGTTCGGAAACTTCACTGTATTGTTTCTCTAATGCTTGAAATTGTGGGGCATATTGACTCGAAAGTAGTTTGTCGGTTTCTACTTTATTAAAGAAAATAGGTGAAGCATTGTATTGATAAAATACAAAAACAAGAACTCCAACCAACAAAATTAAAAACTGCATTGGCACTTTTAGTAAGCCATTCATCACCAAGCCGAGGCGACTTTGGGTGATAGACTCACCTGTCAGATAACGCCCCACTTGCGATTGGTCAGTACCAAAATAAGAAAGCTGCAAGAAAAATCCACCGATAAGACCCGACCATAAATTATAGCGGTCATTTGGGTTAAAATCAAGAGAAACGATTTTCATGTGGTTGGCTTTCCCCGCAATTTTCAGGGCTTTTACCAAACCAATATTTTCTGGAAGCAGATTTACTACGATTATTCCTGCCAAAACCATCGCTACCGTAATCACGATCATTTGTTGCAAATGCGTATAAGAAATCGCCTTCGTTCCTCCCACCACCGTATAAGTTAGCACCATGCCGCCCATCAAAATATTTGTCCAGAAAATATCCCAACCAAAAATGGTCGAAATGATGATGGAAGGAGCATAAATAGAGATTCCAGTGGAAAGTCCACGTTGAAGCAGGAATAAAAATGCGGTAAAAACTCTTACTTTTCCATCGAAGCGTTTTTCTAAATATTCGTAAGCGGTATAAACCTTTAAACGATGAAAAATTGGGATAAATGTAACACACAAAACTATCATGGCAAGAGGAAGTCCAAAGTAGAATTGTACAAATTGCATTCCGTTGTCAAAACCTTGTCCAGTAGTAGATAAAAAGGTAATGGCACTCGCTTGTGTTGCCATCACCGAAAGTCCTACATGATACCACGGAAGTGATTGATTACCAAGTAGATATCCGTCAATGTTTTTGTCTTTATGGTTTTTGTAAACACCATAAATGATGATAAAAAGTAGGGTAAAAGTAAGTAAAGTCCAGTCGAGGTTTGTCATGCAAAGTATAGGGTGAGAACATAGAATAGTACAATAAGAAAAAACAATGTGCCAGCTACTAAAGCATATACATTTTGCCAAGCACCGAGGATTGGAGGTTTTTCATCATCTTCGTCTACGGGTATAGTTTTTTTCATAATTATTGTTTTGGGTTATATTTTGGTTGTTACTTTTTCTCCACAACTGCCATCATTTCTTTGGCTCTACCCATCAAACTACTTGATGGATAGCCTTGTATAAATTCGTTGAGTGCTTGTTTGTAAGCCTCTTTTTGTTCGGTTTTGGCAAATAAAAAGATGCGGAGCATCGCAAATTTATCTTCAATGCTCGTACCTGTATAAGTAATCAAGCCATCTTCTGCCAATTTCATTGCCGAATCGTAACTTTCGTTGCTAAATAAATTAAACGCCTGCGAATACACAACGCCAGCTTTCGACTCGGTATCGCCGGTGATTTGCACATTGCCACGCATCAACTGACGAGCATAAGTTGAGGCAGGATATTTATCAATCAAAGTTTTACGATACGGACTCGTGGCTTGGTTTTCTGACAACAAAGTTAGTAGATACAAAACCTCAACTTCGTGAACGGTTGTCGGGAATTTTGCTAATAATGTTTGAAAAGTTTCGATAGCATTTTGCGGCTCATTAAACTGAAATTTATAAATCTTCCCCACCTGATAATAGGCTTCTTCTTGCTTGCGTTTAGAGGCGATTAACTTTTCGGCCGTAGTGGGGACTTTGTCGTAAAGTTCTTTTTTCTTGCCTTCCAAAGCCAAAGCATCTTTGTCGTCCTGCTGTTTTTTGATTTCTTCGGGAGTCTGTTTTAGTACTTGTTTACTTGCGGGTTCTTGCCCAACAATGCCTTTTTCAACTTTAAAACTTATCGAACCAGCTTCTTTGTCTTTTCTTCGCCAATTGTCTTCAAGCGGACGGCTTCCCCAAAGCTGTTGAAAATCGCTTTTATTTCGAGAAATCACCAAGGGGTCATACAATGCCCAACGTTTAAAATCGGCATCTTTGTCAGAAAGTCGTTCTACTGGAATGCTATTTTGCGAAATAATTTTTTGAGCCATTTCCTGCATGTGTCGCTCATCTTCCTCTTTTTGCTTGATTACTCGCTCCAAAGTTTTGTCTAAAGCCGCAGGATTCATAGCCGCCAAACGTTGCAAGCTATCTTCTACAATTAATACTTTTTGGTATTTTACAAAATCGCCCAACGAAATAGCACGTTTGGCAATACGTTCATAGTCGGTCGAGGTTTTTGGTAAAGCTGTTAGCGTACTGTCATAATACATACTCGCCACGTCGTATTTGAGCAATTGATTATAATGTAATTCGGCTAATTCTAAATAAGTATAGGCATTTTGGGTACTGTTTCCTTTTGAATTACGGAGTGAAGCGTTAAAATATTCGATGGCTTTTGGATAGTTCTGTTTCTTCATCTCGATACCTCCCATCGTAAAGTAAATTTTGTCTTTTAAGTCAGCGTTTTTGCGGTCGTTCAGCATTTTCTTGAAGTTTTCCTGCACGCCCGCCGTACTTCCTCTTTGTGCTGCTGCTTGGTCCAAAAGTGTATTCATGCGAGCATAAAACTCCATGTCGTAATTAGGCCGATTTTTGGCAACTGCCTGAAAATGAGGCATGGCTTTAGCAGGTTGACCGAGCAAATCATACATTTGTCCGACTGCATAATGCACCCGTGCGGTCTTCTCGCCTTTCGACATCAATTTCAAAGCTTCTTCGCCTATGGCTGCCGAAATAGCAAATTCTTCCCGTTTTTGATGTAAATATGCTTTTGTTAAATAAAAATCCCGTGTATTTTCATTGTTCAAATCGAGTGTACGTAGCACTTCCGAAACCTTCAAGGCTGTATCATAATCTTTCTGCTCTGTATAGGCACGCATCAACCAAATCAATGCCGAATGTTTGCCTTTTTCGTTACTACTGGTTGTATTGATAAACTTAAAAACCTCCACAGCATTGATATAATCTTCTTTCAAAAGGCGAGATTTTCCTAATAAAATGTAAGCTTCGGCTAAATATTTTGAGTTGGAATGTCGCTCTGCAATCAACGAAGTTTTGTCGATTACTTCTTTTAAATTTGTTGCTACGGCTTGGCTTTTCACCGAGTCAATCGGAACAAAAATGGTCATCAAAGAGCTATAATTTTCTTCTCGCTTATCGAACAAATCCTTCTCAGCTTGCTTCATGTTTTCACGAGCAATAATGAGCGAGTTGAATCGAGCATTGGTATTGTGCCAAGCCTTACTCATAGGTGAGTTGCTAAACTGTGAGCAAGCAGTAATTAGCAACGAAAATGCTATAAGGATAAATAGTTTTTGCACTTAATATTCTAAAATTATGGTAGGTATTCTTTTTTTTAACGCCTTTTTGAGTAAAAAATTATCTAATTTGATGCCAAAAATAGATTTGAGATATGAGATTCGAGATATGGGACTTTTTTTTTGCTTTTTTCTCGTATCACGCATCTCCAATCTCGTATCTGATTACAAAACCCGCAATAATTTTCCTTCTGCTTCTCGTAAAGCGTTTTGGTAGCCAAGTTGATAAATCTCTTTGGCTTTCGACATACTCAGTCCATTATAATTATAAATTTCATGAGGTTCGATTGCAACATCACAACGTTTTAGTTTTTCACCAGAAGTATTTCTGATGGCTAAATATAGGCTTTTCATTAATACATCTCGTGCCGAATTAATAGGCATATTATTACCAACGGGTGTTACATTTATGCCAATAATAAAATCGCAAATACCTTCTAATGGCTCGGTGGGTAGGTTATTAACAATGCCGCCATCAACCAAAACTCGACCTTGAAACTTTATTGGCTCGAAAATTCCAGGAATACTGCAAGAAGCCATGATGGGCTTTATTAATTCGCCTTTACTAAAATAAACCGCTTCGCCTTTTTCTATGTCCGTAGCACAAATAGTAAGTGGAATTTTGAGTTTTTCAAACGAATTGTGTGGAATATATTTCAAGAAAATATCCTCAACTTTCTCCATTTTGAATAGTCCGAAACGATTGAACGCAAATTTTAATGAATTCATTATTCCCAATGACTGAATCGTTTCAAAAATAAAATCTGGTGAATAACCTGCTGCCGTCAAAGCTCCAACCAAAGAACCTGCACTTGTGCCTGTAATCATGCAGGGTTTGATGCCTAATTCGTTGAGAGCTTTCAATGCTCCCAAATGGGCGAACCCTCTGCTGCCACCGCCTGAAAGTGCTAAACCTATTTTCATAATTACCCCTAAGATTTAGTATCCCAGTACTAAAAGGGAACTTTTGTTAGTGAATTTAATCATCAAAAGTAGTAAAAAATGCTAATAAAAACTTGGACTTAAATTTTTTACACTTTATGAAACTAAATATTAATTAAACTCAATCTCACGGTAAACAGGTATTTTTTTCAAAGGATTTTATTTCCACATTTGTATTAAATTCATTTCTTCGAATTTAATACCTCAAAAATATGCCAATAAAAGTTCTAATTGCCGACGACCACGAGCTATTTCTCGAAAGTCTTGCTTTGCTTATTCGTGATTTTGAAGGAATTGAAGTAGCTGATAAAGCAAGAGATGGTCAAGATGCTTTAAGAAAACTAATGTATAATGAAGTGGATGTTTTGATAGCTGATTATAATATGCCTTTGATGAATGGTATTGAACTAACAAAGCAAGCCAAATTGCGATATCCTGACCTTCAAATATTGATGCTTACAATGGTAGAAACAACCGAAAATATCAAATCAGCAATCAAAGCGGGAGCAATTGGTTATATTCTAAAAAATTCAAAACGAGCTGATTTTGAGAAATCCATTAGAAATGTTGCCAATGGGAAACGATTTTTCAATGAAACCGTTTTTCGGAAATTGATTAGTGATGAGATAAAAGAACACCTAACCGAGAGAGAAATAGAAATTATTAAATTAATTACCAATGAAAATTCGAGTCAAGAAATTGCCAAAATTCTCTCAATTTCGCTGAATACGGTAGAAACTCATCGAAAAAATATTTTCCGAAAAACTGGTGTAAAAAACTCATTTGGATTACTCAAATATGCCTTAACGAATCATTTAATTGAGTTTTAATGCAAATGTCACGGTAAACAGTTATTTATAACTCTTGGTATTTTGTAGAATTTTAATGCTATTAGTCAAAATACAAAAGTAATCAATACACCCACAGGAACAGTCATCAGTTATGCAGGTGGAGCTGATACGCCACAAACTTCTTCAATTTTATCAATCAAGCCTTTTATTTTGTTATATATCGGTAATTTAATCATGATTTTTTTTTATTCTTAATCTGTGGTTTAGGATGTAATTCTTTTAACAAACACTTTTTCGGGTGTTTGGAATATTGTGGCAATCGGGTCAGAATGATTTTTTTTATTGAGATACTTCCAAAGGCACAGCACAAATAATCTTTGTGCCTTTGTTTTTAATGCTTTTTAGCTGCATTTTGCCATTGATTTCCTGCAATCGGACCTCGATGTTTTTCAATCCAAAACCTTTTTCTTTGTTTTCAAAGCCTTTGCCATTATCCGAAATCTCTAAAATTAAACTTTTGTTTTTCTCAAAAAGGCTTACTTTTGCTTCGTCAGCTTCGGCGTGTTTCAAAATATTATTACAGATTTCTAAGGCAATAGAATACAGATTTAGTTCTATTTTCTTCTCGTACTTCTTCAAAATAATAGTTTTTAATACAAAATAAGTACGATTTTGTGTATTCAATTTATCAATGAGATTTTCAAAAGCATCGCCTAAATTCCCATTCTCTAATGCTTCTGGAAGCAGGTTATGCGAGAGAAATCTTATTTCGGCGTAGGCATTTTCAATCATTTCTCCTACATTGTCATATACTTTTCTTTCGTTTTCGGTTAAATGACTTCGGTCGATGGCCTCCATGCTTATCGAAACTGCCGAAAGTAAACTTCCCAAATTATCGTGTAAATCAGCCGCCATTCGCTTTCGTTCAAGAGTTTGTCCACGTTGCATTGCCTCTTTAATTTCGTTGAATGCCTGTTTTAGCTCAGCGGTACGAATTTCAACTTTTTTCTCTAAATTTACATTTAATTCCTCAATCGTACGTTTCTGATTTTCAATTTCTTGTTTTTGTTTTTGCAAAAGCCTTTGATTAAAAAATAAACCTATCGAAACTAACGATAAAAGAATTGCACCAATAATAAAGTAATTGCGATAAGTTTTTTGCAGCTTAACTTCTTGTTTCTCTATATTAAGTAAAACTGCCGATTTTTCTTCAATAAATCTTTTCTCAAGAGCTGATTTTTCATTAGCAACTTTGGCATTGAACAATTGGCTAAGGTATTGATGATATTTTTCAAAGGCAACAAGAGCCTCAGCCATCATACCTTTTGCTTTATAAGATTGATATTGGCTTTCGTAGCAATGGTACAAGATTCTCGGATTTGTGATTTTACCGATTGGCTTTTTACTAAATTCAATAGATTTATTGTATTTTTTTTGAGCCAAATAAATCCTTCCAAGTAACATTTCTATTTCTGCCAAACCACGATTTGAAGGAGTTTTTTCGAAAAACCTAAGACATTCTAAAGCCATTGGAAGGGCTTCACTACTACGATTCAACTCTACTTTATTACTCACAATGTCATTTAAGAGATAATATTTTTTTACTTTTTCAGTCGTTTTATTGATATAAACAAGTGAAGAATCCAGTAAACTATTTCCGATTTCAAACATTCGAGAATAACCGTAAGCACGCCCTTTTGTTAGAAAAAGTTGTGATATTTGGGCATTATAAATTCCGTTTTTATTCTCTTTTTTAAGGTCGGAAATACTTTTGTCGGTATAAAAATTGACATTTTCTAAATCTGATAAAAATACATATCCGTACACCATTTCGTCAGTAATCAGACTTATTTGATAAGCAGAAGCGGGTATTTTTAACTTTCTAATTGTTTCTAATGATTCTTTTCCTGTTTTTATCAATTCAATCCATTTTACTTGGTATCTCAAAACATTCACTTTTCGATAATAAGCATCTAAAATTGACTCATTTAGTTTATTTTGAATGGTAAATTGGATATATAAATCGCAGTATTTATTAAGTGAATCGCTTTGGATTTGATTATCGAAGTAAAAAATAACAATGTTTTTTAAGGCTTCGGCTTTTTGAATCGTTTTATTTTGTGGATTTTGCAAAAGCGTTTTATAATGAAGCAATGAGTCATTTTCAATAGCGTTATTTTG
>NZ_JAYWCU010000094.1:0-6404 GCF_043780375.1 Emticicia sp.
AAACCGACAACACATCATTGATTGAAAAAATCATTAGATATGCTAATAAATTTCACGAAAATGCGTCCGCTGGTCAAAATTCATTGTTTGGAGGAGTTGGAGGAGCATTTGATATTGCTAAACCCAAAATTCCTGAATGTGAAAAATGGGGAGATATTCAGAAATTGAAGTTTGAAAAAGAGGTTGTAGGATTTTATATTTCGGGGCATCCACTTGACCAATTTCGTTTAGAAATGAGGAAATGTACACCGCTCGACCAAGTGTTGGATGCTACTAATCAAAACAAAGAATTTGCGATTGGCGGCGTGGTTACGAGCGTAGTTACGAAACAATCTAAAAACGGAAATCCGTTTGGAATTTTAAAGATTGAAGACTATAATTCAAGTATGGAAATGATGCTTTTTGGCCATGATTTTGTCAATTATTCTAAGTATATGCAGCTTGGTCTGTTTTTGTTTATTCGTGGAAAAGTACAAACCAAATGGGGAAGAGAGGGAGATTGGGAATTTAAGGTAACTGGCATGGAATTATTGAGTGAAATTAGAAATAAACTATTTAAAGAAGTTAAAATTTCATTGGGATTACAGTTTGTCAACGCTCAATTGGTAGAGCAAATTCAAACAACAATGGGCAAGTTTCCTGGGAACTTTGATTTTAAATTGTCTGTGTTTGACGCCGAAGAAAAAATGGATGTTTTGTTACTATCACGTAAACAAAAAGTAGCTTCGTCAAATGATTTTGTGAACCAATTGAAAGAAATAGTAGGAGAAGAAAATGTTGTTTTGGCGTAGCAATTATACATTGAAATACTTTGCCAACTGGCAAAGTATTTCAATAAAAAACTAATTATTGGAATGTAAAGCCACATTATTACCCTCTGTGTCAATAAAAAACGCCATATGACCAATTTCATCAGAAATTTTAGTTTTTGGCATTACTATTTGACCTCCAGCGGCTTCAATTTTTGAAAGAGCATTACTTAAATCAGGATTTCCATTCAAATAAATTTTAGCTCCATCCATGCTTGGTTTATGATTTTCGCTTTGTACTAATGCACCAGAAGCTTTTCCATTACCAGCTTCCGATGGGAAATAAGCCATCTCCATGCCCATCATGTTTTCTTGGTACATTTCGATGTCAAAAATAGCTTCGTAAAATTCTTTCGCACGGCTGATATCACTTACAGAGATTTCAAACCAATTTAATGAGTTTTCGTTTGCTGTCATTTTTGTAAATTGTTTATTGTTGATTAATTAGAAATTTAAAATTATCTTTTACTTTATTTGATAACGAAAGGATAAATTGGCTTTTTCAAATCAATAGAATTGTAAATGTATTAATTTTCGCATTGCACACTTGCACTCTCATTTTAAATTATTGTTATTTATTTAATATTACTATGACGAATGAGTGATTGAGATTTGGACAGGAAGCAGATTTTTTTTATTAAGATTATTTGATGCTTTGGTTTTTCTTCAAATATTTTTTTTTAAAGCAGAAAAAGCTATTGGTATTATAATTTTGGAACTTTTATTTAACGCTGTTTTGTTACCTAAACAATAAAACAAATTATAAATTAAATTTTCATTCCTAACAAAGGGATTTATAGAAATGGGACATAAAGCAATTGAAATTACAGATGCAAGTTTTGCAGACTTAATCAAATCAGACACGCCAGTTTTAGTGGATTTTTGGGCAGAATGGTGTGGGCCTTGTAAAATGATTGGACCAGTTGTAGAAGAAATCGCTGGAGAATTTGAAGGAAAAGCAATTGTTGGTAAATTAGATGTTGATGCAAATTCATCTGTTCCGGCAAGCTTTGGCATTCGTTCTATTCCAACATTAATGATTTTCAAAAATGGTGTTATGGTTGATAAAATTGTTGGAGCAGTTCCGAAACATATTCTTACTTCAAAATTAGAGGCTCAGTTGTAATATATTGATAATTAATAGTTTAGCGTCTGCTTTTTAAAAAGCAGACGCTTTTTTATTACCAAAATACGGTATAAAGTCCAACTAAGATTCCTCCAATCAGAATTGATAAAATTGCAAAACCGTTGCTAACAGTAAACATACTTCGGTCAAGTTCTAATCCTTTGTTTTCTACTTTTTTGTCGGTCAATGAAATTATGACCATCATCAAAACCAAAATTAAAAACACATAAAGGGTGCGATTAAGAAATGGAATTGGACTTATTTCAATTCCGAGAAATGAATGATAAATATCAGGCATAAATTTGAACAAAACAGAAATAGGAATCGCCAAAGCTGCTGCCCAAATTGCCGCTTTTGATGTTGTTTTCTTCCAAAATAAACCTAAGAAAAACAAAGCAAATGCCCCAGGAGTAAGGTAATTTGAATATTCCTGCACAAACTGATAAGCTTGGTCAAGTCGGCGAAGTTGAGGCGTAATAAGTAAGGCAATAGCAAAAGCAACAATCACTGCAATTCGCCCTACTTTTACAATTTTCTTGTCAGATGCTTCACGGTCAAAGAATTTTCGGTAGATATCTAAGCTAAAAATCGTAGAAATACTATTACATTTTCCTGCCAATGATGCCACAATGGCAGCCGTTAGGGCAGCAAAAGCCAAACCTTTCAAGCCCATTGGCAATAAATTCATAAGGGTAGGGTAGGCATGGTCGGGTTTTACAATTCCTGCCGCATCAACCATTTCTTGTTGAATTCCACCATTTTGATACAAAACATAAGCAGCAATGCCTGGAATTACACAAATTAAAGGAATAAATAATTTCAGAAATGCGGCAAAAATAATTCCTGTGCGTGCAGTTTTCAAATCAGCACCCAAAGTTCGCTGAATGATGTATTGATTACAACCCCAATAATTGAAATTATTAATCCACATTCCACCAAAAAGTATAGCAAAACCCGGCAATTCGTAATAAAATTTATCGCCTTCTTTGAAAATCATGTGAAAATGATCGTCGGCTTGTGTGCGTAAAATTGACATTCCGTCAAAAACGCCGCTTCCTCCAAATTTATCAGAAACCATATTCAGTGCTAAATAAGTTGTTGCCAATCCTCCCAAAACTAATACAACTACTTGAATCACATCAGTGTAGCCAATTACTTTCATGCCTCCAAGCGTAATGAAAACCGCAAAAACCGCTAAACCAAGCATGCAATAAATAAACGGCACGCCCGTAACGGTTTCAATCGCTAAAGAACCCAAATACAAAATGGAAGTTAGATTGACAAAAACATAAAGCAATAACCAAAAAACTGCCATAATTGTACTCACAACATCGTTGTAGCGACGAGAGAGAAATTGTGGCATGGTATAAATCTTGTTTTTGAGATAAATAGGTAAGAAGAAAATAGCTACAAAAATAAGCGTAGCAGCCGACATCCACTCATAAGAAGAAATAGCCAAACCGATGGCAAAGCCTGAGCCTGACATTCCGATAAATTGTTCGGCAGAAATATTTGAAGCAATCAATGAAGCTCCGATTGCCCACCAAGTCAGTGAACCTTCTGCAAGAAAAAAATCGGTTGAAGAATTACCAGTCGTAGCTTTTTTTCGGTAAATCCAGTAGCCATAAATACTGATGATGAGAAAATAAACAATGAAAACAACGTAATCAAGGGTTTGGAGGTAGTGCATAATGAATATTTGTAGGATAGGGTGTTAATTTGCGGAATTTACAAATATTCTTTACGAAATGTTTTTTTTTGTGCAATTTTTTATCGCACAATCACTCTTTTTACTTCTCGTACATCATTATCTAAGGCAAAACTATAAAAATGGATAATTAAGGAGTAAATCCCAGGCTGTATTTTTGAAGCAGTACTTAATTGATATACATAATCGTTTCCTTCATTGACCTGCGAAATTTCAATTTCCCTACCAAAATTATCTAATAATTTGAAACGTGGATTACTAATAAATTCCTTGCCAGTATATAAAACTTTAAACTTATTTTCAATTATAGGAGTTGGGTAAAGTACAAAATTACTTGAAGGATTTTTAAAGTTTATAATTTCATTTGTGTCTTTTATTTCAAAAGCAAACTTCTTTTTTGAACTTTCAAATTCATCATTTCCTTCTGTTTCAAAATAAATTTCATATTGATACTTGCTTATTAGTAGTGGTAATCTACGGTTAATGAGTTCATCATTTCTGAAAAAGAGAAATGATGTGTATGGACCCAAAAAATACTTAACTGGAAGCCCACTTTTAGATTTTATTGTATATTTTAATGGTAATTCTGTTAGATAAATATCTCGAAAACCTGTGAATGAAATTGAATCAATACGTTTTTTAATAGTTATAGTTTTATTTAAAACCAAGCCAGAATTGGTTTTGAAGTCGATTTTAAAAGTCCCTGCTTTTTTGGGATTAAAAATATTATTCTCTACAAATGGACAATCACATGCAATATTTACTTTTTCATTGCTTCCGATTACTTTTGCTGAAATTAAGATTGGTTTTGTATTAATCTCGACAGTATCAGATAAAATGACTTCAATATATTTGATGTTTTTTGTGGAAAGTTTAAAGACTTTTTTGCCATCCGTTGCAACATAAAAATCGTCGAATGATATGGTTTTTCTTAAATTTTCAGCAATTATTGTACGTCCCTTTAAAATCTCAAAATTTTCATTTACGATATTGTATTTTGAACCATATTCATTCGTCCTTAAAATTATATTTGAGCCATGTGTACCTATTATCTTTTTACGACCAACGGATTTTAATTTACCAATCGAATCTATTAATGTCAAAGTGTGTGCATTTGAAGGAAATTCAAATCCATGTTCATATTTATTTATTCCTAAATATTTACTGTTGATTTTTACAAACTCAATGGAATTATGGGAGGTTCCTGTATTGGGAATATAAGCATAAACAGGAGGAGTTATTTCATTGCCATTATAATCAAAATGTAAAATTCTATCATTATAATATGCTGTTAAGGAATTGTTATTTTGAAAAATTACGAGTGTTAAGCCATAATCATCTGTATAAAATGGAAATCCTTGTAAATTGTATTTTTCATTTCCTTCAAAATTAATTACTTTCACTTTCCCTTTTTCATTTAAAAGTATTTCCTTATTATTCCAATTTACATCAAATGCTTTTCTTTTATCAATAAATCTTAATTTTTGATTTTCAAATAGAAATGTTCCATCAATGTTTGTGAGTAATATTTTATCTTCTTTTGCATCAACTAACGTACAGTTAATGTCTTTGTGTGTGCTTAATATTTCCCCGTTTAAGTTTACTCTAAAAAGGTTTTTTATTAACGGCTTGCTACCATCGTCATAAAAATTTGTGCCAATAAAATAACTTACTTCATCAATTTTGTGAAGAAAAATGATTTTTTCGCCAACAGGAATAATATATTGCTTAAAAGTAGTATCAGGGGCATAAACTTGTGCATTTGATGCGTATGAGTGCATCAAACAACATAAAAACAGAAGAGTTGAGGTATATTTTGAGAGCATTTAGATTTTTGTTTTTAATCATATTGACTCAAAAAACACAAAGAAGGTTGTAAAGATTTATAAATATTTTTCCAACAAAATATCGGCCAATTGCGGCACACCAACGGTTGCAGTTTCGGTAATGAAATGCACATTCTTATATTGAGATGAAACTTCGGGAGAATTAGGGTCAACGATAAACTTCGGAGCTTCATCCGATACAAATCCGATAACTCCAGCGGCTGGATAAACTTGCATTGAAGTACCAGCGACCACGAAAATGTCGGCATTCATACACAAATCAGCCGCCACTTCTATCATCGGTACCATTTCACCAAACCAAATGATGTGTGGACGAAGTTGCCCACCATCTTCTGCCAAATCACCCATTTCAATGGTTTTATTACCAATTTCATAAATCAAATCTTCATTTTTTATACTTCTAACTTTCGTCAGTTCTCCATGAAGATGCAGGACATTTGTAGAACCTGCCTTTTCGTGCAGGTTATCAACGTTTTGCGTGATGATTTGGACATCAAAATATTTTTCTAAATCAACTAAGGCTTGGTGTCCTGCATTGGGTTTTGCTTCAAAAGCCTTTGTACGGCGTTCATTATAAAATTGCTGAACCAACGCAGGATTTCGTTGCCAACCTTCTGGCGTAGCAACATCTTCAATACTGTGATTTTCCCAAAGCCCACCAGCATCTCGAAAAGTCATCAAGCCACTTTCAGCACTTATTCCTGCACCCGTCAAAACTACAAGTTTCTTTTTCATAAGCCCCCCAAACCCCCGATGGGAGCTTTTTAAGGATTTAATTTGAAGTTATTTATTTTTTATTGAGGTTCGAAAACTAAATTATAAAAACTCAGAATTCAGCATTCTAACCATTTGCTAATTTCAAACAATCTTCCAAAGTCAAAGTTGCAGGGTCAGTTCCTTTCGGAATTTTGACA
>NZ_JAYWCU010000095.1:0-30031 GCF_043780375.1 Emticicia sp.
ACCTTGTAATTTTGTCATGTGAGTAATGCCCGTCCACTAACATAGCTAAATCAGTTGCAGTTGCCTGTCCTTGATTTACTATCAAATAATCACTATACAAGTCAAATTCGGCTATTAGTTTCATGAATTTGATTAGATTTTGGTAAAATTGACAGTTTTTTGTAAATTTAAGCAGATATCTATAATACGGTACAAAAGGAATAAGTGAGGTAAATAAATTGTTGTTGTTGTGCAACCAAAACAACGCATTATGTACGCTCACCTATTGGACAAATTTAATCGGACCGCCGATGCGGGAAGGTCATCCAGAATGGCAAGAAGGATTGTTAAAAAATACGCTGCTCATGGTGGCTTTGATTTTAGACCGTCAAACCGTCTGTTTATGGAAATTAAAGGGAAGCGTTGGCAAGTTTTTGGGCAATACTCAAACAGATAGTCGTTCACATTATCAGCGTATCAAGCGTTGGTTTTGGAGTAGTTTAGAGCAAAAATACGTTTGGCTAATTTTATTAGAAACCTCAGCAGGTCTTCTAAAAAAAATGACAGAAATTATCATTATAGATGGTACTTCTTGGCAATGGGGCGGTCAGACGTACCACTTTCTAACATTGAGTATTCTTTACAAAGGCGTTGCTATTCCTATTTGGTGGATAGAGCTTGGGCGTTTAGGAATTAGCAACCAAAAACAGAGAAAAACATTACTTATAGGTGCTTTAAAGGTGTTAAAACTCTTAGGAAAAACACTAATAGGTGATAGAGAATATATAGGAAGTGTATGGCTAAAATACTTAAAAGACAGTGGATTGTCTTTTGTAATTAGGCTTAGAAATAAAAATTATAATGATGCTATTAACGCAACAGGTAAATCCATAGAAAAATTAGAAAAAAAAGCCAAAAAGCGAATTGGGCAAGCCTTTTTTAAGGATTTTGAACTTAATGGTGAATCTTATTTTTTTGTTCTTACAGCTTATAAAGATAGGAATGGAAAGATAGAAATACTACGATTAATAACGAGCTTAGCTTATGCAAATAAAGCCGTAGAGTTATATAAATTAAGGTATAGAATAGAATCATTATTCAAGCATTTGAAATCTAACGGATTTGATTTGGAAGCATTGCACTTGCAATCTTCTCGTAAGATTAAACTAATGATGGCTTTAATCGTTCTGGCATATACATTGTCTATAATTTACGGTTTAAAGGGTTATAAAAGGAAATACCCACCTTTAAAACACGGTTCCCCTGCTATGAGTGTTTTTAGAGTTGGTATTGAATTATGGCAAAATCACCTATCAAATTTTGTACTTTTCTTAGAAAAAGCACTTGAATATTTTAACAGTGTTTTTGAAAAGAAAAAATACTCCCTAAGCATAAATGTACCCTAATATAGCAGATATCACTACATAAAAGTTAATCTTGCGTAACTTAAGTGAATAAAACCTATTTCTATCCACAATATCAACGAATTTTGAAGAACAAGTAAGAACAGGTATGTTTTTTAGCTCTCATTTTTTACATTTGCTAACAAATTCAACCCCTTCTTAATCTTATGAAAAAATACTGCTACACAATCATTTTAGCTTTCTTTTCAGTCATTAGTTCTTTTGCTCAATCAACCAATACGCTTTGGTACAAACAACCTGCTCAATATTTTGAAGAAAGTTTGGTTTTGGGTAATGGAAAATTAGGTGCAACCGTTTTTGGCGGTGTAAATTCCGACAAAATTTACCTTAATGATGCCACGCTTTGGTCGGGCGGACCAGTCAATGCCAATATGAGTCCAGAAGCCTATAAAAATCTGCCTGCGATTCGTGAAGCCCTCAAAAATGAAAATTATAAATTAGCCGACCAACTTAACAAAAAACTGCAAGGAACATTCTCCGAATCGTTTGCTCCATTAGGAACAATGTTTATCAATAGTTCTTCCGAAGGAAACGCAACAAACTATTATCGAGAACTGAACATTTCAGAGGCTGTTTCAAAAGTTAGTTACGAAATTAATGGCGTAAAATTTACTCGAGAATATTTTGTTTCACAGCCAGACCAAATCATGGTTATTAAGCTCACCAGCAGTCAAAAAGGGGCTTTGAGTTTCGATATAAAATTCAATAGTTTACTTAAATATAAGATTACTGCGGTAAATAATACTTTCCAAGTAAAAGGCTACGCACCTACTCATGCTGAGCCAAGTTATCGAAAAAGCAACAACCCAGTAGTTTTTGATGAAACCAAAGGAACAAGGTTTACAACTTTGGCTAAAATCAAAAATACTGGTGGAGTAATCGTAAGCACCGACAGCACATTAGGTGTAAAAAATGCTACCGAAGCATTGATTTATGTATCAATTGCAACAAGTTTTAATGGTTTCGATAAAAATCCAGCAACCCAAGGCTTGAATGACAACGCCATTGCTTCGGCAAATTTAACGAAGGCTTTTGTCAAATCTTTTCAGCAAATCAAGCAAGCACATTTGCTTGACTATCAGCAATTTTTTAAGCGTGTAAGTTTAGATTTAGGAAAAACCACTGCTCCAAATTTACCAACCGACGAGCGGTTAAGACGCTACGCCAAAGGTGAAGAAGATAAAAATTTAGAGGTTTTGTATTTTCAATATGGCCGTTATTTGCTCATCAGTAGCTCACGCACGCTGGGCGTTCCAGCCAATTTGCAAGGAATATGGAATCCATATATTCGTCCTCCGTGGAGCAGTAATTATACGACGAATATCAATGCTGAAGAAAATTATTGGCTTGCCGAAAACACTAATTTGAGTGAAATGCACGCTCCAATGATGCGTTTTATTAAAAATATTGCCACAACTGGAAAAATTACGGCAAAAACATTCTACGGTGTAAACGGCTGGACGGCCGCCCATAATTCTGATATTTGGGCAATGAGTAATCCTGTTGGACAATTTGGGCAGGGTGGCACCAGTTGGGCAAACTGGAACATGGCGGGTGCGTGGTTGAGTACGCATTTGTGGGAACATTATGTATTTACACAAGACAAAAATTTCTTGAAAAATGAAGCCTATGACCTTATGCACGGAGCGGCACAGTTTTGTTTAGAATGGCTCGTAGAAGACAATAATGGGAAGCTAATTACCTCACCATCAACTTCTCCTGAAAATATCTTCATTGCTCCCGATGGCTACAAAGGGGCAACAATGTATGGAGGAAGTGCCGATTTAGCAATGATTCGTGAGTGTTTTGATAAGACCATCAAGGCTTCAAAAATATTGAATATTGATGCCGATTTCAGGGCAAAACTTGAGGATGCTTATGGAAGACTTTACCCTTATCAGGTTGGTAAAAAAGGTAATTTGCAGGAATGGTATTATGATTGGGAAGATGCCGAACCGCAACACCGCCACCAATCGCATTTATTTGGACTTTTTCCTGGAAACCACATTACACCACTCAAAACACCTGCTTTGGCAGATGCTTGTAGAAAAACGTTGGAAATAAAAGGTGATGAAACAACGGGTTGGAGCAAAGGTTGGAGAATCAATCTTTGGGCAAGGCTATGGGACGGTAATCATGCCTATAAAATGTACCGTGAATTGTTACACTACGTTGAGCCAGACGGTGTAAAAACCGATTATGTAAGAGGCGGTGGCACTTATCCAAACTTATTTGATGCTCACCCACCTTTTCAGATTGATGGAAATTTTGGCGGAGCAGCAGCCGTTGCCGAAATGCTCGTGCAATCTGACCAAGTGGAACGCCGCCCGACCGAAATTCGCTTACTTCCTGCACTACCAGATGTTTGGGAAAGTGGCTCAGTAAAAGGTATTTGTGCCAGAGGTGGTTTTGAGGTTTCATTGGACTGGAGCAATAAAACGCTCAAAAAACTAATAATTTTCTCAAAAAAAGGCGGAAAAACTACTTTAATTTCTGGTAATAAAACTAAGCAAATTTCATTGACTGCTGGGCAGAAGATGGTGATTGTTTGGTAAGGTTTATTTTTCAGTATTTGACAACTTTCTATAAGTTGTCAAATATTTTTATTGCTACAACTTGCTCCTTCTACACAATCACTTCCTCTAAAATCATTTTGGCAAAAATCTGTCAAAATATTAAAAAACTCTATTATATTTGATAGGTGATTATCCATCTAATTTAATCGCTTAAACCCCCAAACCATGAATAAACACCTTCTGACGCTCTTATTGTGCGTTTTTGGGGCTATTAATGCCCAATCGCAAGCCAATCAAACTCTGACAGAATCAACCAATTATTTTCTCAATACGCTCAATGCTGAGGAAACAAAAAAGACAGTGTATGACTTTAAAGATAGCCTTCGTTTCAAGTGGACGAATTTGCCTGTGGGCATGGTACCTCGACCAGGCATTGCCTATGGGTCACTTTCCGATAAAAGTCGAATGGCATTTCATCGGGTGCTTTCTGCCATGCTCAGTTCACAAGGCTATTTGAAAACCACCAGTATCATGCAATTAGATGATATTTTGAATACGCTTTATCAAACTATGTTTGACGAAAATAAAATCAATCAAAAAATGCTGACCCAAATGCAAAACCTAAAATGGGCTTATGGCAATTATTATATTTCTATTTGGGGAAAACCTAATGCAAAAACACCTTGGGGACTTAATTTTGGTGGACACCACATGGCATTAAGTCTTACTTCTGATGGTAAAAACATATCTATATCGCCCTACTTTATTGGTACTGACCCTTCGGAAGTAAAGTTTGGAAAATATTCGGGATTAAGGGTATTGAGCAAAGAAGAAGACTATGGTTTTATGCTCATCAATGCCCTTACAGATGCTCAAAAATCGGTGGCTATTCTCAAACAGGATGTTCCTAAAGACATTATCACTTCGCCACAGGCCAAACAACGCATTACAAGTTATTATGGCATTGCTGCCCAGCAATTTGACGAAACTCAAAAAGCAATTTTCAAAATGCTGATTCAAGAATATACCCACAATTTTGAACACGAAAAAGCTCATCAATTATTTAATAAAATCATGCAATCTGGCATCGAAAAGGTGTATTTTGCGTGGGTTGGTAGCATCGACAACAACAAACCGCATTATTACATCATCAATGGGCCTGATTTTTTGATTGAATATGACAACGTAGGTTTTCAAAATGATGGCAACCATATTCACGCAATTCTACGTGAAAAAGGAAACGATTTTGGTGAAGATATTTTGAAACAACATTACTTAGAATCAAAACATTGAATCAACTGAACTTGTTAAAGAATAGTTTTTTATCAAAAATAAACCCTAATCCAAATATGATTCGAATACTTAAAGTTCTTTGCTTAGGTTTACTTCTTTTTGGCAATATGAGTGTCAACGCTCAAGATTCACGCAGCAAAATGATTGCACGGGCTGCCGAACTTGCGTTAAAAACAGCACCGTATAAAGCCCCTCCAGGCGACGCACTTTCGCACCATACTTCTGGCTTTGCCAAAATAATGTGTTCGGCAGTTTTCATTACAGGACTAAAGCCTGACTTTGCCGCCGAAAATGTGGGCTATTTTTCAAGCCCTTATGCTGAGCGTGCCAAAGTAGGTAAACCCATTATTGATTATAATAAAAAAACTGTTTCGATTACGTTGCCCAATAGTGTTACTCGTACTGCTATTTATACTGGCGACCAAGGCTGTGTAACTTTACCCGAAGGTCGTAATTCGTTATACTACAAACCCATAAAAGTTCCTCGTAACTTACCCAATGCCGCTACAACTCCGTGGCCAATGGGTGATGTATTACCAAGCAACCCCACGCCTTCCGAAATTGACATGGCAAAGGTTGAACAGGCAGTTAATGCGGCTTTTGATACTGCGGACGCCCAAACAGCGGCTTTTGTGGTCACTTACAAAGGTAGAATTATTGGTGAACGCTACGCCGAAGGCATCACCAAAGATACGCCATTAGAAAGTTGGTCAATGGGCAAAAGTCTTTCAGCTACAATTTTGGGGATTCTAATCCGACAAGGTGTTTATACTTTAGAACAACCTGCCCCCATTCCGCAATGGCAAGGCAAGGGCGATGACCGAGCAAAAATCAGAATAATGGACATTATGCACATGTCCAGTGGCTTGTATTGCAGAGCTCCTCAAGACCCCGACTATGACCCAGCTTTGGGTTACCCAGACCATTTATACTTATACACTGATGCGGGCAATTCGTTTGAATATGCAGCCAATTTACCTCAACAATGGCTACCAAACACCATTGGTCGTTACCGTAATTCTGACCCAGTTCTGACAAATTACCTTAATCGCTTAGGAATAGAAAAATTGAAAAGAAACTATCATACTTTTCCTCAACAAGCCTTATTTGACAAAATTGGCGTTCGAACAATGATTATGGAAACCGACCCTTATGGCAATTTTCTGACACAGGGATATGAATTTGCTTCAGGACGAGATTGGACTCGGTTGGGAAATTTGTATTTACAAGACGGCGTTTGGAATGGTGACCGCATTTTACCCGAAGGGTTCACAAAGTTTGTTAGTACACTCGCCGAACCTTGGGTAGCCGACGGACGACCAATCTATGGCGGTTTATTTTGGATAAACGGTGATGCAGCTCGCCCCATTCCGAAAGATGCCTATATGATGTTGGGTGCAGGAGGTCAATCAGTAACAATTATTCCTTCACACGATTTGGTGGTCGTTCGCCTTGGACATTATAAAGGTGCTAAAGCAGGTGATATTGCCTTAAACAAAGCCTATTCTATATTAATGGACGCTATTCCTGCGAAAAAGAAATGATGAAGCGAACAAGCTTCCAAAATATTTTTTTAGCATTCGAATGATTTGGAGCAAACAAGCCAACATTTACTAAAATCAATAAAACTAAAAAATCGACAAATAAAACAAAAACCAACTATGAAAAAAATTACACTTACCAGTATTCTCCTTGGACTATTTATTAGTTTACTTTCAACTCATGCGTATGCACAAGATGAAGAAGCTGGAAGGAATGCAAAAGTTGAACCACAATACACCAAAGAGATAGACCAATTAATCAAGAATAAGCAAATACAAAAGGCTTTTCAGTCAATTGAAGCACAAAACAAACGGAATCGTGAAGAGCTTATTATGCTTACCGAGATTCCTGCACCTCCGTTTATGGAAGACAAACGAGCGGCTCGTTTCGCTTCGATGCTCAAAGAAGCAGGGGCTGATTCGGTATGGATTGACAAAGCAGGAAATGTCATTGCTTTACGCAAAGGAATAAAAGGCAAAAGTCGTGTGGGGTTTGATGCTCACTTAGACACTGTATTCCCACAGGAAACGAATGTAAAAGTAAAAATAAAAGGCGATACTTTGTTTGCCCCAGGCATTGGTGACGATACAAGGGGCTTGGTCATGGTCGCTTCTGTTTTGAGGGCATTGGAAGAAGCAAAAATAGAAACCCAATCCGATATTTTCTTTATCGGCTCGGTTGGAGAGGAAGGACTTGGCGATTTAAGGGGAGTAAAGCATCTTTTCGGTAACCAAAGTCCCCAAATAAATTCGTGGATTTCGATTGACGGAGGAGATATTGGACGAGTAAACACAATGGGGCTGGGGTCTTACCGCTATCGTATTACCTTCAAGGGCCCCGGTGGACACTCTTGGGGAGCATTTGGTTTGGCAAACCCCCAGCACGCATTGGGTTCGGCTATTCATTACTTTTCAAAGGCGGCCGATAAGTTTACCAGAACTGGGGCTCGTACAAGCTATAATGTAGGAAGAATTGGCGGTGGTACTTCGGTCAACTCTATTGCTTTTGAATCTTGGATGGAAGTAGATATGCGTTCAGAATTTCCAGGAAATCTCAATCAAGTTGATTCGATCTTAAAAGCTTCGGTTCAACAAGCTTTACAAGAACACAATGCCATGAAAAGAATAGGACCTGCACTCACAGTTGACGTGATAAAAATTGGAGATCGTCCTTCTGGTGAGTTAGCAGAAAATCTTCCTTTAATTCAGCGGTCAATGGCAGCCGTAGCCTCTTTTGGCGTTTCTCCAAAAATTTCACGTGGTTCTACCAATTCAAACATTCCTATATCAAAAGGCATTCCTGCGGTTACAATAGGTCGAGGTGGTAAATCAGGGAATGCCCATGCATTAAATGAATGGTGGTACGATGATGAAGGATATAAAGCGATTCAATTGGCTTTATTGACTCTTATTGCTGAAGCAGGCATGGTAAACCCTTGATTTAAAAAAATATTTCAGTGACTGATACCAATTATTATTTTTGCTATTTCTATTCTGAGATATTTCAAGATGTATCAAAATGTCATCATAAGTATAATTTTATCTAACAATGCTATACTCGTCCATCAAAATGACAAAAAAATTCCTATTAACTATCACCGCAATCATGCTGGTAGGATGCGTCTATTCTCAACCAAACATTAATTCTAAAAAGAATACGAATGGAACAAAGTCTATCAATGTCACAGAATTAACGGTCGCCCAAGTCCACTCATCCTATAAAAAAGGTACATTTACGAGTCAAGAATTGGTAGCGACTTACATAGACCGTATCCAAAAATTTGATAAACAAATCAACTCAATCACGCGTATAAATCCACAAGCGATGGCAATTGCCAGAGCCTTGGACGAAGAATACAAAAAAACCAAAGTACTGCGACCGCTGCACGGAATTCCGCTCATTGTGAAAGACAATATCCAAACCAAAGGGCTTACAACGGCGGCGGGAGCCATCGCATTGAAGGGTTTTATTCCCAATGCAGATGCTTTTGTCATTGATAAATTGGTAAAAGCTGGTGCTATCGTTATTGCCAAATCCAATATGGCGGAATGGGCTTTTACACCTTATCATTCGGTTAGCTCTACGCACGGTGAAACGCTAAATCCGTATAATTTAGCACACGTTCCTGCGGGTTCGAGCGGGGGAACGGGGGCTTCGGTCGCCGCTAATTTTGGTACTGTTGGTTTGGGAACGGATACGGGAAATTCAATTCGAGGCCCTTCTTCTCATTGTTCGCTGGTGGGTTTTAGAACAACATTGGGCTTGATTAGTCGAGCTGGAATTGTCCCACTTTATCTAAGAAATGACGTGGTGGGTCCGATGTGTCGAACGGTAGAAGATGCAACAAGGGTGATGGAAATCATGGTCGGTTACGACCCAAAAGATGCCCTAACAAAATATTCAGATGGTAAGGGAATGAAAAATTATACTCAATTTCTGCAAAAAAATGGACTAAAAGGTGCGAGAATTGGCGTACTTCGAGAACTCAGTGAAGCAAATCCAGACCCTGAAATTAAAGCATTATTTGAAAAAGCATTGTTAGATATGAAATCTATGGGTGCTATCATTATTGACACGGTGACTGTGCCAGACTTTTCAAACCTGCGAAAAAACCAATGGTGTGCCGAGTTTAGAGCCGATATTGAATCTTACCTCTCTACATACGTGAAAAGTGATACCTTGAAGACTTTGGAAGATATTATTCGAATAGGTACAAAAACCAAAGAAGTAGCCGATAGATTGAACAGTAATGCAAAAAACAAAGGAAGGGCAGTAAATCCTGAAATTGAATGTTTGGACGCTTATACCGATGCAAGACGAGTTGCCTTTCGCAAAGCCATTGAAGACCAGATGGATAAATTGAATTTGGATGCTCTTGTATATCCAACTTGGAATAACAAACCGGCTGAAGTCAATTCTTATTTAAAGGATTACAAAGGTGATAACAGCCAAATTATTGCTCCTCACACAGGTCAACCAGCTTTTACCATTCCAATGGGTTTCTCATCGGGAAACTTACCCGCAGGAATTCAATTTTTGGGTAGAATGTATGCCGAGCCTACCTTAATCAAATTGGTTTACTCTTACGAACAGGGAACAAAGCACCGAGTGCCACCAACTATCAAAAACTAAAACAAAATGACAAAAAAACTGCTTTTGACTATCGCAGCAATGATGCTGGTAGGATTTACCTATTCACAATCAACTCAACGCCCCGACTTTCTAAAAAAAGACAGTATTCAGTCGTCTTTAGATAAAAACACCCAGGTTTTTTATTACGATAAATCTACGGCTTCCAAACCAAAACCTTTGGTAGTTGAGCTACATTCTTGGAGCAATTCGGCCGATTCGCAGAAAGATATACTTGCCGAACAAGCCCATGCTAAAAGCTGGAATTACATTTTTCCAAATTTCAGAGGTGTAAACAACCACCCAAAAGCCTGTTGCAGTGAATTTGTCATTGCCGACATAGACGAAGCCATTGATTGGGCTTTAAAAAATATGAATGTCGATAAAAAGAATATTTATGTGGTGGGAAATAGCGGCGGCGGCTACGCAACGATGGCAATGTATATGAAATCTCGACATAATATTCGGGCATTTTCGGCGTGGTCGTCTATTTCTGACTTGGCAACTTGGTACGAAGAGTCGGTAGAAAGAAAAAATAAGTATGCTACCGAAATCATTCAATGCACAGGAGCAAATGGTGTTTTTGATGACCAAAAAGCAAGAGAACGCTCGCCTTTGTTTTGGGAAACCCCTCTCAAAAAACGTAAAAAGAGTAGTTTACAAATTTATGCAGGCATTCATGACGGTTACACGGGTTCAGTGCCGATTTCACAATCTATTAAGTTTTACAACAAACTTTTGATAGATGCCAACGAAACGGATGATACTCGCTATGTATCGGCAGAAGATGCTAACACAATGCTCAAAACACAGACTTTTCCCGTAAAAAAAACGATAAAAACGATAGATAATCGAGCAATTTTGTACCAAAAATCTTCCAAGAAAATTACGTTAACCATTTTTGAAGGTACACATGAAATATTAAAAAATGTTGCATTAGATTTGATTGATGATTTATAAAAAGGATTTCGTAAATTGCTTTTCAAAACTTACCCAATCAACAACCTAAACTCTATTATGATAAAAAAAACTTTTCACTATCTAATTATTT
The DNA here is from genome assembly GCF_043780375.1 of Emticicia sp. Taxonomy (GTDB): domain Bacteria; phylum Bacteroidota; class Bacteroidia; order Cytophagales; family Spirosomataceae; genus Emticicia. The sequence goes on from NZ_JAYWCU010000095.1 coordinate 10,935, forward strand.
TGCTCTTTTTGAGTAATTTCACTATTGCTCAACAAGCTAAAGTCAGTTCTTCATCAACATTCGATCCCTCAATTTATGAAGGAATGAAATGGCGAGAATTAGGCCCTTTTCGGGGAGGACGTTCTTGCACGGTTACTGGCGTGAAAGACAAACCCAATTTATACTACTTCGGTGCAGTTGGCGGAGGCGTTTGGCGTTCTACTGACGCAGGACAAACTTGGGGAAACATTTCTGACAATTATTTTGGTGGAACAATCGGAGCCATTGCCGTTGCCGAAAGTGACCCAAATGTAATTTTTGTTGGAGAAGGCGAACAAACATTACGTAATAATGTTGCTTCTGGCTCTGGAATGTGGAAATCAATGGATGCAGGAACTACTTGGAAGAATATAGGTTTAACCGACTCTAAACATATTGCTCGCATTCGTATTCATCCAAAAAACCCTGACTTGGTTTATGTAGCTGCCATGGGGAATTTATGGAAACCAAACGAAACGAGAGGTATTTTTCGTAGCAGTGATGGTGGACAAACTTGGAAGAAGATTTTATACATCAACGACCAAGCAGGAGCAGCCGATTTGGTACTTGACCCAAATAACCCTCGTATTATGTATGCCAGTATATGGAACATGAAACGCAACGGTTATCGCATGGATAGTGGTGGACCCGATTCTAAACTTTGGAAAAGCACCGATGGCGGCGAAACTTGGGAAAACCTTTCCGATAAACAAGGTATGCCCAAAGGTATCAATGGTATTATTGGCGTTACGATTTCTCCCAAAAATTCCAATCGGGTGTGGGCAATCATCGAAAATCAAGAAGCAGGCGGTGTTTATCGCTCAGACGATGCGGGTAAAACTTGGGCAAAAATCAATCAAGACCGGGCTTTATTGCAAAGAGCTTGGTATTATTGCCGCATTTATGCCGATTCACAAAACGAAGATTTAGTTTATGTGATGAATGTAAGTTATGGCATCTCGAAAGATGGTGGCAAAACATTTGAATTGAAAAATGCCCCGCACGGCGACCATCACGACCTTTGGATTGACCCCGACAATAACCAACGAATGATAATTGGAGACGACGGTGGGGCTCAAGTATCGAATGATGGTGGTAATAACTGGACAACTTATCATAACCAACCAACAGCACAATTCTATCGAGTTTCTACCGATAACTTTTTCCCCTACCGCATTTATGGGGCTCAACAAGATAACTCAAGCGTTAGGATTTCACACCGCTCTACTGGTAATGCTATCACCGAAAAAGATTGGATGGCTCTCGCAATAGGCGAAAGTGCCCATTTAGCTCCCGACCCTTTGAACAGCGATGTTGTTTTTGGTGGAGATTACAAGGGTTATATGACTATGCAAGACATCGCTACAGGGCAAGAACGCTCCACAAACGTATATCCCGACCTTCCAGCAGGTTCGGGTGCAGAGGTAATGAAATATCGCTTCAACTGGAATTACCCTGTATTTTTTAGTCCTCATAACCCTAAAAAACTGTATGCTTGCTCTAACTATTTACACGTAAGCTATAATGGTGGCGAAAGTTGGGAAGTTGTTAGTGCCGATTTGACAAGAGGCGAACCCGAAACCATCAAATCTTCGGGCGGGCCCATTACGCAAGATAATACTGGTGCAGAATATTATGCCAATATTTTTGCCGCAACCGAATCGCCTTATAATGAAGGTGAAATTTGGACTGGGTCGGACGATGGTTTCGTAAATGTAACTACTGATGGCGGGAAAAACTGGAAAAATGTTACGCCACCTATGTCACCAAAGTTTAATATGATTAATGCCGTGGAAGTAAATCCATTTGTAAAAGGTGGGGCTTATATTGCCGCTACTTCTTACAAATTTGGAGATTATACACCTTATATCTACAAAACTTTAGATTACGGAAAAACTTGGACGGTTATTACCAAAAATATTCCAAAAGAAGAATTTGTGCGAGTGGTGAGAGCTGACCCAAAACGTAAAGGTTTACTTTATGCAGGAACAGAAAAAGGTATATGGGTATCGTTTGATGATGGTGAAAACTGGCAGAAATTACAACTCAATTTACCACCTGTGCCGATACATGACTTAGCTATAAAAAATGATAATCTTATCGCAGCTACGCATGGACGCAGTTTTTGGCTCATTGATGACCTTACTCCATTACATCAACTCAACAACGAAATTGCTTCAAAGGAAACAATTTTGTATAAACCAATGCCTACCTATCGCATGGCAGGAAGCAACCGAAGAGAGACTAATTTAGAAGGAGAAAATCATCCTAATGGTGTAATGATTCATTATTTTCTCAAAAAATTTGATGAAAAAACAGAAGTTAAAATTGATATTTTAGAAAGCGATGGTGATACTATTCGCACTTTTAGCAACAAGGCAAAGGAAAAAGTCAATTTATTAACAGTAAAAGCTGGTGGTGGTCGCTTTGTTTGGGACATGCGTCATCTGGGCTATAAAACTTTCCCCGGAATGGTATTTTATGGTTCACCAAATTTGGGGCCAAGAGCGATTCCTGGTAAATATCAAATCAGGCTCACAGTAAATGGGCAATCTCAAACCCAAGAATTTGAGATTCTCAAAGACCCACGTTTGAAAACTACCCAAGAAGAGTTTCAAGCACAATTTGATTTTTTGATGAAAGTACGCAACAAGGTAACAGAAGTAAATGAAGGCATTATTAATATCCGAAAAATTAAAGAAGACCTAACGTATTTGAAAAACAAAATGGGCGATAACCCCAAAAATAAAGATATAAATGACGCTATCAAGAAATTTGAAAATGAACTCAAAACGATTGAAAACGACATCCATGAAACCAAAAACAATAGTGTGCAAGACCCTCTCAATTATGGAATAAAGCTCAATAACCGACTTGCCCACTTGATGATTGAACAAGCACAAGGTGATTTTCGCCCAACTAAACAAGGTGAAGAAGTAAGAGAAAAATTGACTCAAGAAGTGGATAAAGAAATAAGTAAACTCCGAAACTGTATTGATAATAACCTTATTAAAATTAATCAAATGGCAAGAGAGAAAGGAACATTATTTGTAAATTAATCTAAATGCTACTTTCAAAACTTCTTCTAAAATGCTTTGGTAAAATATCTTACCAAAGCATTTTTAATTTCAATTCTCATTTTTCTACAATTTAATTTTGATATAATTCATTCTGGGAATTCCATTCTGGGAACGTTCCCGATAACGATTGCATAAAATTACATTCTTCAAAAATTGATTTCTTGCCCTAATAAAGATAGATTTAGAATTCATTTATTCTTTTCTTTCTATTTCAACCTTAAATATCAATTTCCAAAGTTCAATAAACCTAACTAAAAATTATGAAAAAAACATATATTTTATCGGCTTTAAAAGTGATTCTGATTTTATTTATGCTACCCTATTTGGCATCTTCTCAAATAGGCAAGCGGTTTCCATCAGAACGTAAAGTTATAAAAGACCCTCTTACTGGTACGTTGCTCACGTTTTTAACAAGCACCCCCCAAGGCGATTCCAAAATTTATCAAACACATAACCAATGGACGTCCGACGGGCAATGGTTGATATTCCGAAGCAACAGAGTAAAAGGGGAAGCAATGGCTGTTAATGAAAAAACTGGAGATATTGTGCAGGTAACCGAAGGTGGATTTACGGGTATGTTGAATATCGCCCGCAAATCAATGAAATTGTATTTTTTTAGAGACCCAGAAACAGACTCAACAAAACGTAGAAATAGCAATTCTATGCAAGTAGTAGAAGTGAACCTTGAAAAATTGTTTGCTGATAGCAAGGCAGGTACCTTAAAATCAGCATCAGTGTATCAGCGAGTTTGTGGTACTACACCAAAAGAGTTAGGAGCAGGAGGCGATATGGCATTAGATGGCGATGAAGAATGGGCGTATTTCCGCATAGGGAAAGAAGAAGCTGCAAGGCATTTGCCGAAGGATACTAAACTCGAAACTGCATTCGGACCAAGAAATATGGGAGCAGGTCCAGCAGGAATAGGAGCGATGAATATTAATACAGGTGAAACCAAACATGTAATATCTGTTCCCTTTCAGGTGGGTCATATACAGACTAATCCTTGGGTAGCAGGTGAAATTGTTTTTTGCTGGGAAACTGGTGGTAAATCTCCACAACGTACTTGGACAGTAATGGCAGATGGTACTGGACTACGTCCTTTATATCCCGAAGCAGATTATGAATGGGTAACACACGAAGCGGTTACGGGTAAAGACGAAGTTGCCATTGCAATTATGGGACATCGAAAAGTTGCTGGTACTAATAAAACTGTGGCAGAAGGTACTTCGGTAAGTGGTGCCAACCCTGGACAGGAAGCTAACTGGGGGCCATCAGGCACCAGAGAAAAACCAACTGGATTGGGCATTGTAAATCTTCGTACAAGAGAAATGATAATAGTAGGTCAAACAAAAAGTGGCAGTGGTCTTTGGCATGTCAGTGCTTCGTCTGATGGAAGATGGGCGGTGGGAGATGATTTTGCAAGAAATATTTATTTGATTGACCGCAATACAAGTGAAATGATGCTACTTTCATCAGGGCATAAAACAACCGCAGCCGACCATCCACACCCAACTATGAGTCCCGATGGAACAAAAATACAAATACAATCAGCCATGCTTTCAACAGACAACCGGTCTATGAATATTTGTATAATACCTGTACCAGAAGAGTGGTTAATTCGTAAGCAAACGAAAAAACAGTAACCAGAGCAAATGGTCATTGGATGCTGAAACTAAATAAAATCGTGGTAGGTGGTTCATTTAGAACTGATAGTTTTTGATAAGGAAAACTTTATAAAGTCAGCAACATCACGGCTATAATTGGCTGTTTGCCTATTATTACTCAATTGTTAATGCTACTCAGCATTATGAAAAATCAATTTTTGTGAGTCAGTTCAAAAACATGGCATAATCTTAAAATACTTTGGCAAAAATATATTGCCAAAGTATTTTAATGCTGTTTCTCAATTTTCTACAATTAATCTCTCCTAAAATCCATTTCGGGAATTCCATTCTGGGAATTCCATTCTGGGAATTCCATTCTGGGAATTCCATTCTGGGAACGTTCCCGATAACGATTGCATAAAATTACCTCTCCAAAAAATTGATTTCCAGAAAGAATTAGGGTAGATTTAAGTTTCTTTTAAAGAAATATTCAACCTGATTCTATGAAAAACACCTTTGTGGTAGGCATTATTTTGTGCTTATCACTCGCTTCTTTCGCCCAAGTAAGTATTAAAATCGACCCAAAACTCGAACAAAAAATCATTTCTCCCTATTTATATGGTAGAAATAACTCTCTTTCTACCGACCCTGGTAAAGTTTTAAATATTAATTGGACACTATTAAAAGATGCTGGAGTTACGTTTTTCAGAGAAAATGGCGGAAATAATGCGACCAAATACAATTGGCGAAGAAAATTGTCGAGCCACCCAGACTGGTACAATAATGTTTATGCCAACGATTGGAGTAGTGCCGCCAAAGCCCTTCAAAGCAATATACCCTCAGTTCAAGGAATGTGGGGCTTTCAGTTAAGTGGTAAAGCAGCCAAGACAAACGCAGCCAATTTTGATGATTGGGGCTACAATAAATCGCAATGGTGGGAAGGCGTAAATCAGAATTTAGCTGGTGGTGGCACATCTAATAAAATAGGGTCAAAAGCAGCTGTTGAAGGCAATACAAGTCTATATTTAGAAAACTGGACGGCAGACTCTACTGTTGGTATTCTCAATAATTGGTTTGGTAGTTTAGCACTTGATAAGTCAAAACTTCAATACTGGAACATGGACAATGAACCAGAAATTTGGAGTGGCACGCACGACGACCTCTTTTCAACTCAACCATCTGCTGAGGAATTTATGCAGAAGTATTTTGCTGTTGCCAAGAAAGCCCGTGCTGCTTATCCTGCCATTAAATTAGTTGGGCCAGTTACCGCCAACGAATGGCAATGGTACAGATGGGGTTCGGCAAATATTACTGAAGGTGGTAAAACCTATCCATGGCTCGAATTTTTTATTAAACGCATCGGTGAAGAGCAAAAAGCAAGCGGTTTAAAACTCTTAGATGTATTGGATATTCATTATTATCCATCAAGCAAAGTTGCATCGGAAGTTGTACAATACCATCGAGTTTTCTTTGATAAAAACTATGTTTACCCCGAAGCAAATGGCGTAAGAACCATCAATGGTGGCTATGATAACGCCCAAACAAAAGAGTATATCTTTACGAGATGTAACGAATGGTTAGAGAAGTATTTAGGAACAAATCATGGCATAAAATTGGGTTTAACCGAGTCAGGAATTGCACTTACTGACCCTAATGCAGTAGCAGTTTGGTATGCCTCAACTTTGGGTGAATTCATGAAAAACGAAGTCGAAATTTTCACACCGTGGAGCTGGAGCGTAGGAATGTGGGAAACACTACATTTATTTAGTCGTTATAACAAAACAATTAGCATTAGAGGACAATCATCTGAGGAAGAGTTTGTTTCTTCTTACCCAACTATCAATGCAAAAAAAGATTCTATGACAGTCGTTTTAGTCAATCGCTCTACAACTGCGACAAAAAACACAACTTTGAGCTTTGATAATTTTATAATCAGCGATAAAAACACTAAATCACTGACTATCAAAAACTTACCAACAACTGAAACCTTCATTTCGCATACGCAAAATGCTTTGGCGAGTACCAATCTGGCAGTTTTAGATAATTCGATTGCTGTTTCCTTGCCTCCCTTGTCTATTACTTCGATACAACTTACTGGTAAAGCGGAGAATTATATGGCGGTTGTATTGGCAAATGAGCAATCACAACCAAATAAAGATTTCAAGATTTTCCCCAATCCAAGCCAAGAGATATTAGAACTCAATATTGAAGGAAATATTCAGGTTTTCGATGCAAACGGACGAGAAATAAAGGTACTCCAAGAAGGAGAAAAGATAAGAATCAAAGATTTAAACGAAGGCACTTATTTCATTAAAGTTACCAACAAAAAAGGAGAAGTTTTCAGCAAGAAATTTATAAAAAATTAGAAAGACTGGATTTCAACCTGACAGCGATTTTGGCAAATAAAGACATTTGTTAATTTTGAAGAAAATAATATTTCGATACAAATTTGGTAGATTAAATCGCAAACACGGTCCGTTCTATCACTAAAATATTTCTCGAACCTAACAGTTTTCAAACCATTTAACCAAATTTACATTGAAAAAAATATTCCATTTTCTACTGATTGTTTTTGTTTCCTTGCAAAGTTTTTCCCAAAAACAAAGCAACGAAAAAACAATAATTAATGTTGATTTTAATAAAAATGTAGGCGAAATGTATCCATTTTGGGCATTCTTTGGAGCAGACGAACCAAATTATGCTTATATGAAAGATGGCAAAAAGCTGCTTTCCGAATTATCGGCTATGAGTCCAGTCCCTGTCTTTTTTAGAGCTCACAATTTATTAACTTCTGGACATGATACCCTTAATTTAAAATGGGGTTCGACCAACGTTTATACCGAAGATGCCAAAGGAAACCCAGTTTATGATTGGACAATCGTTGATAAAATCTTCGATACTTATCTCCAACGTGGCATCAAACCTTTGGCTCAATTTAGTTTTATGCCCGAAGCTCTTTCTACAAAACCACAACCTTATGAGCATCATTGGCAACCTGGAATGCCTTATGATAAGGTTTATACAGGCTGGACATACCCTCCAAAAGACTATAAAAAATGGGCAGATTTGGTGTATGAATGGGTTAAACATTCGGTAGCAAGATATGGTAAAACTGAAGTAGAAAGTTGGTATTGGGAACTTTGGAACGAACCCAATATTGGCTATTGGAGCGGAACGGTACAAGAATACTGCAAATTATATGATTACACAGCCGATGCTGCTAAACGAGCTTTACCAACAATCAGAATGGGCGGTCCAGAAACCACCGGCCCAAGTTGGGTGAAAGCAGCTGATTTTCTGAAAACATTCTTAAAACACTGTGAATCAGACACTAATTACGTAACAGGAAAAATTGGTTCGCCACTTGATTTCATTAGTTTTCATGCCAAGGGTTCACCAAAAATCGTGGACGGTCACGTGCAAATGAACATGGGAACGCAATTGAGAGATATTTCGGAAGGATTTAAAATTGTTACTTCTTTTCCTAAATTCAAAAATTTACCAATTATTATCGGCGAATCTGACCCCGAAGGCTGTGCGGCTTGTGGTATGAAAACAAACCCTCAAAATGCTTACCGAAATGGCACCATGTATTCGAGTTATACTGCCGCTTCTTTTGCTCGAAAATATGCCCTTGCCGATTATTTTAAAGCAAATCTTTTGGGTGCTGTGAGTTGGTCTTTTGAGTTTGAAAATCAACCTTATTTCTACGGTTTTCGTGATTTGGCGACTAATGGCATCGACAAACCTGTATTAAATGTTTTCCGAATGTTTGGGATGATGTCGGGCAAACGTGTAGAGGTAAAAGGTAATCAAAATTATAATTTTACGATGATACGTGATTCAAGTGTCAGAGGCAAAAATGCCGATATTGATGCTCTTGCCAGTAAAGATGCTCGCTCAGCATCGGTCATGCTTTGGCATTATCACGATGATGATGTAACGACAGAAAATGCCAATATTGAAGTAGATTTGAAAGGTTTACAAGCAAAAACTGTCAATTTTCATCATTATCGCATTGACAATGAAAATAGTAATTCTTATGAAGTTTGGAAAAAGATGGGTTCGCCAGAGAATCCAACGAAAGAACAAATTGTACTCTTGGAAAAAGCGGGACAATTGACATTATTGACATCGCCAAGCTATTTAAAAACTAATAATGGCGAATTAAAACTCAATGTTTCATTACCTCGACAAGGCGTTTCTTTACTAAAATTTGATTGGTAGAAACACCGTGTAAGTACAGGAAAGAAATTTTACTTTCAAGGTCTAATTTTGATAAAAACAGTGTAAATAATTTTAAGAAAATGCACCGATTAGCACTAAAAATGAAACTTCACGCTGGAAAAGCAGAAGAATACAAACGCCGCCACGACGAACTGTGGGACGATGTAAAACAATTATTAAAAGATTCTACAGTAAGCGATTATTCAATTTTTTTGGATGAAGAAACGAATATGCTTTTCGCTACTTTAAAAGTCGAAGATTTAGAAAAGTTTGCTCAAATTCCACATCAACTCGTCATCAAACGTTGGTGGGCATACATGTCTGATATTATGGAAACCAACTCCGACAATTCACCAGTTAGTATGAATCTAAAAGATGTCTTTTATTTAGCTTAATAAAATCGACCGACCAAAGTCGATAATTTTTACTTTATTTTCATAGGAACTATGTGTTTTACCTCAAAAATATTTCAAAAATTATTCTTTTTAGCCGCATTTTGCAGCATAAATTTAACTTTTGCCCAAGTACAAGCACCTGCTTCTACTTTGCATTCGGAAACATTGCATACGGCAAAACCCGATTATCCAACTTCCTATTCCAGCCCGAAAATTGAAGATATTACCCAAGTTTTGGGTCGAGTCCGTAGCTATTTAGATGCCGTTACACCCACAAAAGTTATCAACAAGTTCACGAAAGAAGAAATCATTGATTTCACTAAAATTGATTCAAATGCAACCGTTTATCGTGGCGATTTTAGTTTAACAAGCTACGAGTGGGGTGTAACTTATGCTGCAATGCTGGCAGCGGGAAAAGCAACAGGCGACCCACTTTTTACACAATATGCGACACAACGCATCAATTTTTTGGCTGACTTAGCCCCAATTATCAAGTCTAAATTTAAGATTAGTCCAACAATGCCTTTGCGTCAGGTTTTATCACCACACGCATTGGATGATTGCGGAGCAGTTTGTGTGTCTATGATAAAAGCCTCTCGTGATGGACTTGTAAAAAGTAGCGTTCGCCCTTTGATTGATAATTACATTAATTATATATATACCAAAGAATATCGTTTGGCGGATGGTACTTTGGCCCGAAATCGACCTTTACCCAACACAATATGGCTTGATGATATGTTTATGGGTGTTCCTGCTTTGGCACAAATGGGCAAGCTCACAGGAGATAAAAAATATTATGATGAAGCCGTGAAGCAAATTTTGCAGTTTTCTAAGCGAATGTTTAACAAAAATTTAGGCTTGTTTATGCATGGTTGGGTAGAAAGCATGGAAACGCACCCCGAATTTCACTGGGGTAGAGCCAATGGCTGGGCAATTTTAACAATGGTCGAAGTTTTAGATGTTTTACCAAAAAACTATAAAGGTCGTGCCGAAATCTTAGCTCTCTACAAAGCACACGCCAAAGGTTTAGCCGCTCTACAAACAGGTACAGGTTTTTGGCACCAATTACTTGATAAAAACGATACTTATTTAGAAACTTCGGCAACGGCAATTTATACTTATTGTATTGCTAAAGGCATAAACCAAGGTTGGCTCGATGCCGCCACTTACGGCCCAATGACTTTATTGGCATGGAATGCCATCGCCACCAAAGTAAGCGAAAAAGGGCAAGTAGAAGGTGTTTGTGTGGGTACAGGCATGGGCTTTGAGCCTGCGTTTTATTATTATCGACCTGTCAATGTGTATGCTGCACATGGCTATGGCTCAGTGCTATTTGCAGGAGCTGAAGTAATTAACCTTTTGAAAAACAAAAAATTTGCTTTAAATGATAGTGCAATTATGTTGAGTAAATAAAACAGAACCCATAAAGAAGAACTCTTAGTTTGACTAACATGAAACCAAAAAACTATTAAAAACATTTAAAATTCTATTCAAAAATGAACGCTAAAAAAGTATTTTTCTTTTTAACAGTCCTTGTTTTAAACTTCCCTCCTGAGGGTACTTTCGCCCAAAAACCCTATTCCATACAAATGGCCGAATCTTTTATGACATGGCACAAAGATTCCATTGCTGTAAAAGAAGGCAAACCTGCTGGTTGGGACTATGAGCAAGGTTTAATGCTCAAATCTCTCGAAAAAGTATGGTATCGCACAGGGGATGCCAAGTATTTTGAGTATATCCGTAAAGATTTGGATAGATATGTACAAAAAGATGGCAGTATTCGTACCTATAAATACGATGATTTTAATTTGGATAATGTTCCAACTGGTCGAGCTTTATTGATGCTTTCGCAACAATCGCAACCTGACAAAGAGAAGTATAAAAAAGCAGCCGACTTACTATGGAAACAAATCGAAAATCAACCAAAAACCAATGAAGGCGGTTATTGGCACAAAAAACGTTATCCTTACCAAATGTGGCTCGATGGGCTTTTCATGTGTGAGCCTTTTGCAGCCGAATATAGCAAGATTTTCAATAAATCTGAGCATTTCAATGATATTGCCAAGCAATTTGCTTTGATTGAAAAATACGCCGTTGATACCAAAACGGGCTTAGTCTATCATGGTTACGATGAAAGTAAAGAACAAAAATGGGCAGATAAAAAAACTGGTCTTTCGCCACATTTTTGGAGTCGTGCCATTGGTTGGTACGCAATGGCATTAGTCGATGTGCTTGATTATTTTCCTGAAAACCACCCAGAAAGAGCAAATCTTATCAAATATTTACAACGCCTCGCTCCTGCTTTGGTAAAATACCAAGATGCAAAATCGGGGGTTTGGTACCAAATGACTTCACAAGGCAATCGTAAAGGCAATTATCTTGAGGCATCGGGTTCGGAAATGTTTGTTTATACACTCGCCAAAGGTTTTCGCAAAGGTTATTTACCTGCAATTTATTTATCTGCCGCCAAAAAAGGTTATGCTGGAATATTGAAAGAATTTATAAAAAAAGAAGCTAATGGTACAATCAGCATTAACAAAACCGTAAGTGTGGGCGGTTTGGGTGGAACGCCTTACCGTGACGGTAGCTACGAATATTATTTGAGCGAGCCGATTCGTAAAAACGATTTGAAAGGTGTTGGACCATTTATTTTTGCGAGTGTAGAAATGGAAATCTCTGCCGAAAATAGTCTTGGGAAAGGCAAAACGGTTGCCGTTGACAATTACTTCAATCATGAATTTAGAAAAGATTTGAACGGAAATCAAGAGCCTTTCCATTATACTTGGGAAGACCGCCAGCACTCAGGCATCTGGGTTTGGGGACAAATTTTCAATGAATTAGGAGCAAAAACCACAACTATTTCGGCTGCTCCAACTGCAAAAAGCCTAAAAGGAGTAGATGTTTACATAATAGTTGACCCTGATACAAAGAAAGAAACAGCGAGTCCAAATTTTATACAAAAACCTGATATTCAACAAATTAGCAATTGGGTAAAAGCAGGAGGCACGCTAATAATGATGGCAAATGATACTGCCAATTGCGAGATTCCTCATTTTAATGAGTTAGCAAAAGCATTTGGTGTTGAGTTTACCAATAAAAGCCGAAACATGGTGCAAGGCACACAATGGGAACAAGGTCGTTTGGATATTCCTACGGGTAATCCTGTTTTTAAAAATACTAAAACCGTCTATATAAAAGAGTTAGTAACGCTTCATGTAAAATCTCCAGCCAAAGCAATTTTAACCCAAGGTGGTGATAACATTATTGCAACTGCGAAAGTTGGCAAAGGAAGTGTATTTATCGTAGGCGACCCTTGGCTTTACAACGAATATACCGATGGAAGAAGAATTCCTATTATTTATGAAAATTTTAGTGCGGCTAAAGATTTAGCTAAATGGTCGCTCCAAGTAAAATGACAAAATTAACAAAAATTATGCAGTCGTTTGATTGAAGCGACTGCATAAAAAAAACACTCAAAATAGCATGAATAAAAGCATCAAATTATTGTCATTTTTAGGAATTTTCGCTTGCTCAAAAACTGAAACAAACGTTGATAATCAGGTTATTACGCCAACAACACCTAACCAAATTGTAGTAGCTCAAAATGGTTCAGGAAATTTCAAGACTATTCAAGAAGCAATCAACAGTATCGCAAAAAAATCATCCAAAGAGCGAGTAATTTTCATTAAAAATGGCACTTATTCAGAAAAGATATATTTGGATGGAATCCAGTTTTTGAAACTTAAAGGCGAAAGTGAAAAAGGAGTTATTATCACCATTGCCGAAGCTCGTGATTTTTGGTACTGTAACCCCAACAATAAATCCGATTGGGGTGTTGCAACTATCAATATTAGTCAATCGACCGATATTACGCTTGATAATTTGAGCATAATCAACAGTTATGGCTTTGATGCCACTGATACTCAAATAACAATTACTTGCCCAACCGATGCCACAGGACAAAAAACAGTACGAAAAGACGGACATCAAATGGCTCTCAGAACTTCTTCTGGAGCAACTCGTTTGATTGCCAAAAACTGTACTTTTAGGGCATTCGGTGGAGATACCGTTAGTCCTTGGGACGGTACAGTAGGAATGTATTATTTCAAAGATTGCACAATAGAGGGCGGCGTTGATTTTTACTGTCCACGTGGTTGGTCGTATGCCGAAGATTGCCATTTTATTTGCCACAATACAAGTGCCGCTTTGTGGCATGATGGCTCGGCAAATAAAGAAGCAAAAACTGTCTTGAAAAATTGTACATTTGAAGGCGATAAAGGTTACAAATTAGGCCGTTATCACCTCGAATCTCAATTTTATTTGATAGATTGTCAATTCTCCGACCTCATGGCAGATGCTGATATTTATGCCGCAACATCAGGCACAGGCACTCCACTATGGGGACGTAGAGTTTACTATAAAAATTGCCACCGACAATCAGGAAATGACTTTGCATGGCTAAAAGACAATTGGAATGTAGAAAGTAAAACGATAAACTCTGCGTGGGCTTTCGACGGAAAATGGATGCCTTAATTACTAAAAACTTACGCTTTACAAACGGTACAATTCTAAAACCATATTGATCACAACCAATTGATTATCAATTATTAATAACAAAAACAGCAATCTTTTTAATATGAAAAAACGTACTTTATTGCTTTTTATAGTAGTTTTTGCTTTTAATCAAAGCTCAATTTACGCACAAAATACTGATATGTTTTCGCCAAAGTACATCAAAGAAACAATGGTAAAAGTTACGGATTGGCAAATGAAAAACCAGATTCACAAAGAAACCGATTGGACAAACGGAGCATTCTTTGCAGGTGTTTTTGCAGCTTACGAAACAACCAAATCGCCAAGAATCCTGGACTCTTTGATGGCTATGGGTGAGCGAAATCTTTGGTTGCCTCACCCACGTTTCGACCACGCCGATGATATTGCTATCAGTCAGACCTACATTGATTTGTACCGAATTAAGAAAGACCGTCGCATGATTCAGGCAACGCTTGATAGTGTCTTAAAAATGAGAAAAATTAAGGGCAATGAAGTAAAAAAACATGGCATTGCTTGGTGGTGGTGTGATGCTCTTTTTATGGCCCCTCCTACTTTAGCTAAATTGGCGGTTACACTCAAAGACCCTTCGTTTTTTGTACAAAATGACTCACTTTACAAGCAATGCTACGATTTGCTTTATAATAAAGAAGAACATCTTTTTGCCCGTGATGCCAATTATCTTTGGAACGCACAAGGCGAAGGCAAAAAAGAGGCCAATGGCAAAAAACTCTTTTGGTCAAGAGGTAATGGTTGGGTAATGGGCGGTTTAGTAAAACTTTTGAAAGAAATGCCAAAAAACTACCCAACTCGTAGCTTTTATGTAACATTATATAAAGAAATGGCAACTCGTTTATTAAGCCTTCAACAAGCTGATGGACTTTGGAGAGCCAGTTTACTCGACCCAGCCTCATATCCTGGTGGCGAAGGAAGTGGTTCGGGCTTTGATTGTTACGCAATGGCTTGGGGAATCAATAATGGAATCTTAAACAAAGCTACTTACCTCCCAGCCGTACAAAAAACTTGGAAAGCACTTAATTCACTCATCACTCCAGCAGGAAAAGTTGGTTGGGTTCAACCAATCGGTGCCGACCCTCGCCGTAATTTCAACTCAGAAAGTTTTGAAGTTTATGGTGCAGGAGCATTTTTATTGGCAGGAAGTGAGGTAATTAAGTTGAAAAAATAGACAATGCAATCAAACAAATATTGTAGGGGTTTATGCTATAAATCCTTGTCGTAGAATAGCATAAATTCATGTCATAGAATTAATTTATACCCCAGAATTATATTTTCATAACACCAATTACCAATAGCGTACGAAAGTCTTGTCAAAATAGTATTAAAAAAAGAAATATTATGGCATAATAAACAAAATAAACTCAATAGTTTTGCTAATTGATAAATTCACTGCGGGTTTGCCCCTGCTGTCTTTTAGAATAAAAGTTAAAATTACTTATAATAAAGCCAACTGCTAAACGCTAATTGCCAATAGCCTAAGAAATATGAAGCCGTTTTTAGACGAAAATTTTTTGTTACAAACCAAAACCGCTCGTACACTCTATCACGAGTATGCGAAGGATATGCCCATTATTGATTACCACAATCACCTACCGCCCGACCAAATTTTAGGAGATAAGGTTTTTGAAAATATTACGCAAGTTTGGCTATACGGCGACCACTACAAATGGAGAGCTATGCGTACCAACGGTATCAATGAAAAATACTGTACAGGTACTGCTTCTGACTACGAAAAGTTTGAGAAATGGGCAGAAACTGTACCTTATTCACTCCGTAATCCATTGTATCATTGGACGCACTTGGAGTTACAACGTTACTTCGATATTAAAGAAGTTCTGAATCCTGAAAGTTCGAGAAGAATTTATGAGGAATGTACAGCGAAAATTCAAACACCTGACTATTCAGTAAGAAATCTGTTGGGTAAAATGAATGTCGAAATTGTTTGTACAACCGACGACCCACTCGATTCGCTTGAGTTTCACCAACAATATCACAAGCAAGAAGGCACAAATGTAAAAATGTTACCTGCTTTCAGACCTGATAAATTTATTTTGATTGAAAACCCTAATTTCTCGACATACATTCAGAAATTAGGTATAATCGTAAATTTCGAAATAAATACTTACGAAGAATTATTGAAAGCCCTCCGTAGCCGTGCCGATTTCTTTGCAGGTGTTGGCTGTCAGTTATGCGACCACGGTTTAGAACAATTATATGCCGCTGATTTTACTCCCGAATTGGCTAATGCCGCTTTCCAAAAAGCGATTTCAGGCAAAACACTTAGCTTAGAAGATGCTCTTATTTTCAAATCGGCAATTTTGCACGCTTTGGGTGTAATGTACCACGAACTCGGCTGGACACAACAATTCCATTTGGGAGCTTTACGCAATAATAATACCCGTGCATTAAGAGTTTTAGGGCCAGATACTGGCTGGGATTCTATCGGAGATTATTCACAAGCCATGGCACTTTCAAAGTTTTTGGGGCGACTTGATGAACATGACCAATTGGCAAAAACCATCATTTATAACCTTAACCCTGCTGACAATGAAATAATTGCGACCATGATTGGCAATTTCAATGATGGCTCAATTGCAGGAAAAGTTCAGTTTGGCTCTGGATGGTGGTTTCTCGACCAAAAAGATGGTATGGAACGTCAAATCAACGCTCTTTCAAACATGGGTTTGTTGAGTCGATTTATTGGAATGATAACCGATTCGAGAAGTTTCTTATCATTTCCTCGTCATGAATATTTTCGCCGAATTTTGTGTAATATTCTTGGAAATGATATTGAAAATGGTGAAATTCCAAATGATATTAAATGGACCGGTCAAATTGTACAAAATATTTGTTATAATAACGCCAAAAATTATTTTGGATTTTGATTAGGTGTTAGGAATTAGGAGGTACGAAAAATGCCAACCTCCTAAAAAACTAATCACACGAGCAACTATATCCTAAAATCTAATCACATCGGCCATGTCATAAAACCTAATTCCTAAAACCTCTCATTCAACCCTTAAAGAATTTATGGAAAAAATCGGAAAGTACCGCTGGACAATATGTAGTCTGGTCTTTTTTGCAACCACTGTCAATTACCTTGATAGGCAGGTTATTAGCCTTTTAAAATCTGTTTTATCAACAGACTTGAAATGGGACGATGGCGACTA
The DNA here is from genome assembly GCF_043780375.1 of Emticicia sp. Classification (GTDB taxonomy): domain Bacteria; phylum Bacteroidota; class Bacteroidia; order Cytophagales; family Spirosomataceae; genus Emticicia. The sequence goes on from NZ_JAYWCU010000095.1 coordinate 27,998, forward strand.
CGCCAATATAGAAATCACATTCAAAATATTTTATTCTTTCGGTATGCTCATTGCTGGTAGCATTGTCGATAAACTCGGTACAAAAAAAGGATATGCCTGGGCAACTGGATTTTGGAGTTTGGCAGCTGTTGGTCACGCATTAGCCAACTCAGCTGTTGGTTTTATGATAGCCAGAGCAGCCTTAGGACTTACTGAAGCTGGAAATTTTCCAGCAGCAATCAAATCTACTGCCGAGTGGTTTCCTAAAAAAGAAAGGGCATTGGCAACTGGTATCTTCAACTCAGGTACTAACATCGGGGCAATCGTTGCACCACTCACAGTACCCTTAATAGCAGTATATTGGGGTTGGCAATGGGCGTTTATCATTACTGGTATGATTGGCTTTATTTGGTTAGTTTTATGGCAAATTTATTATACATCGCCCAAAGATTCTAAAAAACTCAGTAAAGCCGAATACGATTATATTCACTCTGATAAAGAAGAAGAAGAAAATATAAAAAACGAAGAAAAAGTACCTTGGCTAAAATTATTGGGTTTCAGACAAACTTGGGCTTTTGCTTTAGGAAAATTCTTGACCGATCCTGTTTGGTGGTTTTATCTTTTCTGGTTGCCAGATTTTCTACAAAGCGAATACAAACTTACATTGATTGAAATCTCATTTCCTGTGGCGGTTGTATATATCATTTCCACAATTGGTAGTATCGGTGGAGGTTATCTACCATTGGCATTTATCAATAAAAATATGCCTGTTTTTAAAGCTCGTAAAACTTCGATGTTTATTTTTGCTTTGTTTGTTTTACCAGTTATTTTCTCGCAATTGGCAGGAAAAGTTAATATGTGGTTAGCAGTATTGGTTATCGGCATCGCAGCAGCGGCTCACCAAGCATGGAGTGCCAATATTTTCACAACGGTATCAGATATGTTTCCTAAAAAAGCCACGGCTTCGGTTGTAGGTATAGGTGGAATGGCAGGTGGTTTAGGCGGAATTCTACTGACTTGGGCTGTGCAGAAAAATATGTTTGTTTATTATCGCAGTATTAACCAAATCGAAACGGCTTATTATATTATGTTTGCTATTTGTGCAGGAGCATACTTGTTAGCATGGCTCATTATGCACCTTTTAGTACCAAGAATGAATAAAGTTGATATTTAAAATTAACGACAAACCCTTATTTCTATGAAAAACATATTAATCTTAGCTTTATCTCTAATAATTGGTCAAGCAGCACTTGCCCAAAACACTAAAGCCGATGTTGAAGCACTCGAAAGAAAACGCTTTGCAGCACAGGTTTCAAAAGACTTCGATTTTCTTGAAAAAATATTTGCTGATGACTTGGTGTACACCCATTCAAATGCAAAGGTTGATAATAAGATTTCTTATCTTGCCTCAATAAAAGAAGGAAAAAGTGTTTATAAAAGCATTGATTTACAAGAAATTAGCGTGAGAGATTATGGAAAAATTGCCGTTGTAAATGGCAGAGCAATGATTGAGCTTGGCCCAGTTGATGGCAAACCAAATATTGTGAACCTACGCTACACGGTAGTTTATTCAAAAAATGGCAAAAAAGGCTGGCAATTAAATACTTGGCAATCAACGAAATTACTGTAAATTGGTCATGAGATACGAGATGCAAGAAGTGAGGTATGATAAATAAAAATATTGAATCTCAAATCTAGCATCTCGTATTTAAATATCTATTGGTTTTTCATTATTTTTGAAAAAAAACAAAACCATAATGAAAAGCCTATCTATTATTTTGCCTTCCAATTTTTATTTCTTCTCACGGGCGTAAAAGCTCAATCACCTCAAACTCTCACCCTTGCAAAAACGCCAAAAGAAGTCGGCTTTTCGAGCGAACGATTAAAACGATTAGATGTTCATTTTCAAGAAGTTATTGATAAAGGCATCGCCCCAAATATTGTTACTTTTATAGCAAAAAAAGGCAAAATTGTTCATTATAAAGCATTTGGTTACAGTAATCTTGAATCAAAAACACTTCTTAAAAAAGATGACATTTTCAGAATTGCTTCACA
>NZ_JAYWCU010000096.1:0-5338 GCF_043780375.1 Emticicia sp.
TTTGAAAGCATAGCACCGCTACGGTTGAAAAATTTGCTCAATTTGTAGCCGAAAAGATGGTGTTTTTCGACTTAAAATACTTTCGCAGGAAGTCTAATAAATATTTTCAAATCTTCAAATTAATTAAAACTGTTTGAAGAAATCAAAAATCAAATCATTTGCCTTAATTACAGTTGAAGGTTTATCAGCAGCTACACGACTTTTAACACTACAAATGTACATCATCAATGTTTTTTTCAACGGCATAGTCGCAACATGTTCCTGCGTTCCAAGTTCTTGCTCTCAGGATTCCATCACTTTGAACGCCATCGGGATAAACTATTGCAAAGTTTTCGGCATTCGCTTTTTCTGTCAAATTATAATCTGTTTCGCATTGTTTCCCACTTCCTCCACCGCCATGTAAAGCAATTACCAAAGATAAATTACTGTTTTCGTAGTAATTTGGCGGCAAATTGAGCGTATAAGTTCTATTTAGTCCATCAACGGTTATTGTTTTTTCATACCTGAAAATAGCTTGAGTTTCCAATTTATCTCGAAATTGGCAGCAAAACAATGTTAGTAAAATTGGTAGAATGAAGGATAATTTCAACGTTTTTTTCATGCTAAAATTCGTAGTTTTAAGCTGTTTGATTGAAAATCACGAACATGGTTTAAACAAAAAACAAACTTATTCCACCAAGCCACTTGCTCTCACATTTTTGCCATTTCTTTCTGTCAAATCATCACCGAGGTCTTCACGTGCTTCTTCTGCTATTTTTTGAAGTTGGGCTACGATTTCAGGATAAATGCTTTGTACATCATATTGTTCAGATGGGTCACGGCGGAGGTCATAAAGTGCCATGGGTATAAGTATATCTTCGGGAGCTTTGCCTGCAAAACCGTCATTTCCGGGTAACTGATTCATATAAGACCGACCTTTATGAGCAAAAACCAATTTCCAATTCCCCATTCTTACTGCCTCTAAAGCATTTTTTCGGTAATAATAATAGAATGTTTTACGTGGACTTTCTTCAATATTTCCTTTAATCAATGACAAAATATCTACGCCATCAATCTTATGGTTAGGCATTTCTGTCCCGCAAATGCGTGCAATTGTCGGAAAAATATCAATGGTTGAGCTAAGTTGATTACAAACCAAGCCTTCTGGCGTTGTTCCTTTCCATCTTACAATACAAGGTACTCGCTGTCCACCTTCATAGCTTGTGCCTTTTCCTTCACGAAAACCTCCCGACGAACCTGCATGGTTGCCAAAATTTAACCACGGCCCATTATCGCTTGTAAAAATGATTAATGTGTTTTTATCTAAGCCATTTTCTTTTAAAGTTTTCAATACTTCTCCTACCGACCAATCAATTTCCATCATCAAATCAGCATAAAGTCCTTGCTTACTTTTGCCTTTAAATTTATCAGAAACAGCAATCGGAACATGGGGCATTGAATGAGGTAAGTATAAGAAAAATGGATTTTTTTTATTTCTTTTGATAAAATCTACTGCTTTTTCGGTATAAAGTGTGGTAAGTTTGGCTTGGTCACCAAGCGTTTTTATTTCCTCTTTTTTATCGTTATTTTGAATCAATGGTAAAACTGGATAAATGTATTTATTTTGATTAGGTTGTGCAGGTGTTCCATCAAAATTTACTGGCCACATATCGTTAGAATAAGGCAATCCTACATATTCATCGAAGCCATGTTGGAGTGGCAAAAACTGCTTTTGATACCCCAAATGCCATTTGCCAAAAATACCAGTTGCATAGCCTTTTTGTTTGAGCATTTCAGCAATTGTTGTTTCACTGCTATTGATACCATTTTTGCTAAACGGCATCAAAGCTCCTGAAATTCCGATGCGATTAGGGTAACAACCTGTCATTAAAGCAGCCCTCGATGCACTACAAACTGCTTGTGCTGCCAAAAAATTAGTAAATCTGATGCCTTCTGCTGCCATTCTATCAATGTTGGGTGTTCGGTAATTGACCGCTCCATAACAACTCAAATCGCCATAACCCATATCATCCATAAAAATTAAAATGATATTGGGTAATTGTTCTTTTTTAGGACTACTGCTTTGCAAAATCACAAGAGCTAAGAGGCAAAAGATGAGTTTTTTCATTGATAAAATGGTTGAGTTGAATAAAAAGGTAATTAAGCTTATTTCTTCAAATACTTATTAAACCAAGCAATATACCGCTCAAAACGGTCTTTTTGAAAACTCGGATTGGTAATTCCGTGAAATTGACCTGGATAAATAATCAACTCTGTCGGAGTTCCCAATGAGCGAAGTGCTTGATACATTTGCTCACTTCCTGGCGATGGAACATTGAAATCGCTTTCACCAACCATAAATTGTGTAGGCGTTTTGATGCGGTCTGCTTTTAAGAATGGATAGGAAAGTGCCACGTATTTATCGAAGTTTTTCCAAGGTGAGCCTAATTCGTTGTCGTATTGCAAAATATATTGGTCAACGCCATAAAGCGAAGAAATCAGTGCCACACCCGCACCACTCGAAGCGGCTTTGAAACGGGTATCTGATGCGATGGTATAATCAGTTAAAATTCCACCATAACTCCAACCGCCAATGCCCAATTTTTCGGGGTCGGCAATGCCATTTTGAACAAGATAATCGGTTGCCCCCAAAATATCTAATACTTCCTTATTTCCCCAATCGGCTGAAATAATCTTACAAAAATCCAAACCACGACCATTTGAACCACGGTAATTGACTGCCGCTACGGCATAACCAGCCGCAGCTAACATTTGACGAGACATGTCAAAACTAAATTCATCCTGAGCAACTGGCCCACCATGAATGAACATAATCGTTGGTAATTTCGCACCTTTTACAACGTTAGCAGGTTTGTATAAAATATTGGAAACGCTCTCTCCATCTTTACTTTTTGAGCTGAAACCTTCAACAGTCGCCAATGATAACGGAGCAAGGAATGTTTCTTGGTGTTTTGTCAATCGACGAGTGTTCGCACCTTCTACAACATAAATTTCGGTTGGCGTTTGTGGGTCAGACATCGTTGTCAATAAATTACCCGAAGGGTGTTTTTCAATAGTATTAAAACTTTTGTTTCCTCCCAAAATTTTCGTCATTTTTCCATCAGTAACGGCAAATTGGGCAATATATCGAGTACGGTCATCTGTTACTAAAGCATTGATTGATGTGCCATCTTTTGTCCAACGAGGTGTGCTAACTGGTCTGTCTAATGATTTAGTTAAGAGCTTAGGTTCGCCACCATCTTTCGATATTACACACAAAATCGACTGGTCGTACATGATATAGTTTTCGGAAGAAGTGGTGCGTAGATAAGCAATTTGTTTGCCGTCGGGACTCCATTCTGCTGCAAAATCTCTGCCTGTCCAAGTCGTTATTTGCTTTATCGTAGAATTGGGCTTAGCATCAATTAACCAAATATCAGTATTGGCATTGCGGTCTGGGTCTTCGGTACGATTGCTCAAAAAGGCGATTTGTGTACCATCTGGTGACCATTTTGGTGAAGTTTCGTCATAAATTCCTTTAGTAAGTGTATCAATTTTTTTCGTGGTAATATCAAACAAATACAAGTGAACAGGCTTTTTTGTTAAATAACCCTCAACATCTTGCTTAAATTGATAACGGTCAAGAACGATGGGTTTTGGCGTTTTAACTTTTGAAGTATCGGCTGAAGTTTTAATGACCAAAGCTATTTTTTTGCCATCGGGCGACCAAACGTAGTCGGTCAAATCACCTTTTTTCAAATCAGTCAATTGTTTGGCTTCACCGCCACGTCTATCCATGATCCAAATTTGACTTCCTGTCAAACCACCTCTTGCAGAAATAAATGATAAATATTCCCCATCAGGACTCCATCGAGCTTGCGATTCACCATCTGGACTATGAGTCAGTTGAACGGATTCTTTTCCGTCCCAAGAGTTCATCCAAATATCGGCATTTCGTTTGTTTTTAACAGAATCAACACTTGAAAGCGTATAAGACACCCAATTGCCATCAGGCGAAATTTGAGGGTCGCTCAAACTTTGTAATCGATAAACATCAGAAGGTTTTAATTGTCTTTTTGCAGGAATTTGGGCAAAAATACTCGTAGTTGATACCAATAAGAGTAATATTAAAGTTTTTTTCATGTTTAGGGTATAATTGTTTGTTGAGAAATTAGAATATTAAGACACAAATAGAAAAGCTTTAATGGTCAAAAAGAGTGAAATATTCGTAAATCGTACCTCATAATTGGTAAATCACCCTCTCAAATGCCAAGCTTTGGGCTTCACAAATGCCCGAATACCTGCGTGTGAAAGTGTAGCTCCAAAACCTGAGTTTTTGCGTCCATTCCAAGGCAAAGGGGCAGAAACACGGTCGCAACAATTCCAATAACCACTTCCTGCATCGACTTGTTTCAATATTTTCTCTGCTCGTTTTTTGTCGGCAGTATAAACGGCAGCTGTTAAGCCATACTCAGTATCTTGCATCAATTTAGTAGCCTCTTTGTCGTCTTTTACTTTCATAATACCAATAATTGGCCCGAAAGATTCTTCAAGCATCACATCCATTTTGTGCGTAACATTGGTCAGAACTGTTGGCTCGAAGAAATAGCCATCGCCTTCAATTGATTTTCCTCCGCTTAATAAAGTTGCTCCTTTTTTAACAGCATCTTGTACCTGTTTTTCAAGATAATCTAACTGCGATTTTCGACTCAAAGCACCAATATAAATGCCATCAGCAGTTGGTTGACCAATTTTATACGATTTTACTTCTTTTACAAATTCATCCACATAACGGTCATATACTTTTTCGTGAACGTAGATTCGCTCTACGGCACAGCAACTTTGTCCGTTATTATAGAAAGCTCCGTCGGCAGTTCCTGCGGCAACTGCTTGAATATCAGCCACATCGTCGGCTACATAAAGTGGGTCTTTTCCGCCTAATTCGAGTTGGCAAGGAACCATTTTAGGAGCAACTTTCTCGTAAATATACAAGCCAGTTCGGTAAGAACCTGTGAAGAAATAACCATCTAAAGGCATTTTTAGTAATTGTTCACCGACTTCTTTTGCACCAACTGCTACGGCAAAAACATCGTCAGGAACGCCTGCTTCTTTCAAATATTTTTCAATTTTTAAACCCGTCAATGTCGAAAACTCGGAAGGTTTGTAGAAAACAGCATTTCCTCCAATCAGAGCAGGAATAAAAACATTCACGCCAACTAAAAATGGATAATTCCACGCTGAAATATTGCAAACAACACCCAATGGTTCGTAAGAAATTCGTTCGGTTAAACCTTCTTGGCGAGTTACGATTTCATCTTTGAGATATTTTTGTGAATTTTCTACGAAATATTTAATACGC
>NZ_JAYWCU010000097.1:0-50366 GCF_043780375.1 Emticicia sp.
TCATTCCCTTCTATGCCAAATTATATATGCAAACTTGATAAAAATGATTTAGATAAAATTGTACTTATCTAAGATTTTATCGCAAAATTCGCATTATTAATATTTAACGATTTGATTTGAAAAAGATAATTATAGCTATAATGGCTGAGATAACGCCACCACCAATACACAATGAACCAAAATTGTCTTTTTCACTTCCCAAAACACCTGCCAAACCATTATTTATCTGAACCATAGTAGAATTGTTATATGAAATGCCATAAAAAATGAGTCCTAAAGCCAATAAGACAAGGATAAAACAAATGATAAGGGATGTATTTTTATTTGTCATGTTAGTAAAACTTATTCAAATCTTATTTTAGCTTTTGTACGTACTTTCCAAATATCCCCTTCTTTTACGGCAATGCCTGGTATTTTTGTTACTATCTTTTTGGCATTAGAATTGAACTCTTCATAATCACATACTGGATTAATATATGTTTCGGGGTAAATAACAGCACTTTGAATAGTATTTGGATTATCTAAAAACCAGAATTTTGCTTTTGTTTCGTCATGCTCTAATTCAAAACGATAAAACGAACTTGTTGGATTGGCTTGGATTTGACGCATATCTCTAAAAATACCCAGACCATCATCTGTTGGGGTTGGAATGGAGAGATAAAATTGTTTGGCAACCTCTTGTGTGGCAATTTTAGCAATATTTTGTGACGTTGCAACCTCTTTTTCTACCTGTTTTTCTACATTTAATTTACTAAAATTATTTTTAAAATCAGAGTATTCTTTCTCTAAATTGTCCTTCTGCTTTTGTAGAATAAAGTATTTTTCTTGCCATAGTCTTACAGCGTTATCATCGAATTCAAATGTTTCCCTTTGTGATTTATTGAAAATATCATCCTTTAATGCGATTTGTTCAGTCAATTTTTTTCTGTCAAAAAGATAGAGAATTAGTAAACTTATTAATCCCAAAAATGAAACAATACTTATCCAAAACCAAAGACTTTTGTATTTTTCGAGTTTTATTATTTTTTCATTAAGTTTATCTATTTCTGAATCATCGGCTATAACTTCTGAATCATCTGCTATGATATCATTTGTCGAATCTGCTATACTTGGAGAAAAATCTGATATGGGTTCGGTTGAAAAACCCTTTGGATTTTTCTTAATAATGCCTGCAATCGTTGCTTTTAATTCGCTTACTAATTTGTCAGGTTTGGGAAATACTATTTCTAAATCTTTTTGTAGTAATTTTAAACTATCATACGATATGCAAGTTTTTACTATATTATTTTGGTAAAAATATATACGTAAAGAAATAACAGGTTCTTTTTTAGGATATGTTTTTTCGAGTCTATCATAATAATCCTTAACCCAATCACGTTCTCCCTGTTTTTTCAATGCCATTCGATTCCCTTCACATTGTCCAAACGCTGATGTGATGAAAAAACTAAGCAATAAGGCACTCAATAGTAGTTTTTTCATGATTTATTTGGCGATTTCGGTGGCTAAATTATTAATTCCCTTGATGAGCGGATAAAAGAAAAGTGTTTCTTCAACAGGGTCTTTCTTATCTGATTCAGCTTTTTTGTGTGAGAATCCAATTTTTACGTTTTGAGCCAAGTCTTTCAGAAGAATTTTCTTGTACTCGTCCAAATCACTGGTGTTTACATTCAGTTTTTGCTTGAAATTGAAGTCTTCATTAAGGGTAAATAATAAATCTATGAATTTACGCACTTCTTCGGCCACTGAACTCAGGGTATTTTCATCAATTTTTTCGTAAGTATCGCTTCGCACGCCAAAACGGTCATCAGCACTACCAATCAATACAGCTTTTATCTTTTCGATTAAGAGGTCTTCTTTTCCATCATCTGGCGTATCAAATTTCAAACTATTGCTTCGCTTCAATCCTCCTTTACATGTAACCTCTTTAGGGGAATCTTGGTCCATAATTACTTCTAAATCATCTTCGTGATAGGGCATTTCATATACTTTTTCAAAAATCAACTTAGCTAATTGAGCCAAAACAGTTGTTTTATTACTCAATACTCGTAGAACTTTTGAACCATTGCCGCTAAATGCCAAATAACGAGGCATCTTGAAGTTTTTAATTTTCATGATTTTGGCAATATGATAAATCGTTGCTGTATAAAAAATCAAGAAAATAATTTTCAATGAATCGTCTTTAGCAAGCATATCATTGAAATTCAAATTTGTTTTCTTTTGTATTTCTTTATTGTCTTGCAATGAAAAGAAAAAAGCTATAATATCTTCCGAATGTTGGCGGTTTCTTATAGCCTCATAGGCTCTAATAAGGTCTTGAAAACCATTGTCTTTCAAAAGTTGTTTAATTTTATCTTCATATTTTAATACAAATCCATTCCGATTTGCCGCACCTTCTTGTGCAAAAGCATCGCCAAAAATTGCATTTGCTGCAAACCGAAATGAAGTCAGACAGACAGGCTTATCTTCCTCAAAAATGACGACATCACTCGTGCCACCACCAATATCAACGCAAACAGCAGGATAGTAAACAGCAGCAATAGCGGTTTGTTTGCCAGCTCCATGGGCAAACCAATAAAATGGAGCTGTACTTTCAGGAATTCGTTGAGGATAATTTTTGCTGGTAATTATTCTTTGGTAGTGTTTGTTCCATACTCCTTCAAAATAATTCCTTCGAGTTTCGAGCATACTTAATGGATAGAACCAAACTAATTCTGTTGCTTCCAAATTTCCACCGTTCAACAGAATCTTATTTCTTATTAATATTAACAAAGATTGAATATATCCTTCAACCCTTTTTTCTTCTCTATCATCAGTCTTATAATTTGACCATTTTAAGTTAGTTGCAGGATTATAAGAATCATCTAAATTTTGTTTTTCATAAAGAAATGCTGGATTAAAGTCCATAAAACCAAAAAGGTTTTCAGACCATTTAGGCGAGTTTTCTAATAAGGCAGTTCGAGTAGGAAAAGAAGCTTTCTCTTCTTTATTTATTCTTTCAGGAATCATCTCGACAGGAATAATAAGGGCTAAAATAGCTGCTGCTGTACCATTAAAAGAACTATCTTTTGAAAGGAATCTTGGGTCATGTAGTGTAGCGATTGGATTGTCTTCTTTATTTATTTCCAAAGGCATAGCCGTTGTATTTCTTACCGTTTTATACTCAATATGGGTATTTGTTGTACCAAAATCTACCGCAAAAGTGAACTTTTCACTCCCCATTTCTTTGCTAACTTTATCAAATCTTGGAAGAATAATTCCTTTTTTGCCCCCAACTTCGACCGATATATAATCAAAGTTTTTTTCGACACTATAATATTTAGTAGTTGCCGCAAGCCCCACATTTTGCTTCTTTTTACTACGTTCTTTTGGAGGTGGCGTAAGAATATATTGATTATCTTTATTTATAAATTTAAGATTATAATCATTAGAGAATGTCAAATAATCAATGTCTCTATCGACTACTTGTACCCTGTAAAGAGGATTAAATCCTTCACTTTCGATTCTTAAAAAAGGCATTACATTTACACCAAATTGGAGTTCGACAATCGAACCACCCACTCTTTTATTTTCATCAGGAATAAGCGGAATACCACTAATTGAGTCTTTATATACACGTTCAAATACTATGGGTGGCTGGCCAACTTTCATAGGAATAGAAAGCGTTACTTTTACAGCACTTTCCCCTGCAAGGTTTTCCATTTTGATACCAACCTTACGACCCTGTCCAATTGTTAAATCTTCTACATCAAAAAAATCAAAGAAATCTTTTTTAAGTGGCAATAAATAACTTTTTGTTAGTTCATTTCCGCCCGATAATCCACCATTAAAAAAACAATCATTATTTATTGGATAGACTAATCGAACGATATTTGGCTCTAAAAAATCACTAACAGTAAGCCAAGGGTAAAAATCTTGTTGCCCAGGTAATCTACGTTTATTTTCTCTCCAATCGTCTGCCACATATGATGGTACAGGTTGGTCTTTATTCCAATAATCTTTTGAGTAAATTAATCGCCCTTGATAATTGTTTTGCAATATCATAGGTTTCAATTTATCGGGGTAAAGTCTGCTATATTTTTCTGATGGAATAATGAAATCACTGATAGCCAATTGTGCTGGGTCAACTTTCACTTTCTTGATACGAAATCCTTCCAAAGCTGTTACTAAATCGCCCGATTGCGAAACCAAATCTTCAAATAAATCATTATAAACGCTTGAAGTCAATTTTTCGGCATCCGTCCCAATTTGTTGCCATGCCACATTATTTTCTTTTTTCAATAAATCGAGGCTACGTTTTAAATAAGCCGAAACTTCTGGGAAATGCTTCATAAAATTGGCTTGTTTGCTGAATCCATGCCAAAATTTTTGGTATTCAACATCTCTTTTATGAAGCGGACAAAGGTCTTTATCAAAGAGTTTATCATTGCCAAACTGAATATCAACAAAACTCAAATCGTTGGGTGAACTAAAAAATATCGTTGAAGGAGAAGTACCGCCAATAATTCCTGAATCTTTATCATCGGTATATCTCAAAATATAAACAGTATCCATCAAATCAAAGTTATAGCCACCGCTTCGCTTATCATCATCTGATGCTTTTGCTGTACCACCATCTTGTTTGAGAAATAAGTCTAATGCATTTCCAAATCTTTTATGCCCTGTTAATGGCGAATTTTTCAGACTTTCAAGACCTATTGCTTTATCCCATTTAATGATTTTTACTTTATCTTTCAATTTATCATAATTGAAAAATATTTGTCCTACATCAAAACATTCCGACACCAAACGTTTATCATTTGGCTCACCATCAAGTGTTTCATTTTGAGATAATTTGGCAAATGCAGTACGCACCAAATCAAACCTTGCAAAGGGACTCGGAATTGATGTTGGAGGTTCTTTTGTATTACCTCCTTCGGGGTCAATGATACCATCTATTTCTTTTTTACCATATTCATTCTGGCGGCTGTACCAATGTTCGCCATTCCCTTCATTGGTATTATGAAGCGTGAGTGTTTTAGTCTTTGACATATATTGATGGTATTGAATTCAGAAATTGGCAGTTACGCATGTAAACTAATTAAGATTCTTGAATAAGTTAGAAAACTTCTCGTTCAGAAAGGTATCTGAACCACTACCAAAAGCTTTAAAAAACTTGTCTTCCACACTACTAAAATGTTTTCTAATACAAAATGAATTAAGCGATTCATCCAAAGCTCTAAAGTAATTTTTATCAGCCAAGGGGTTCCAGCTTTTTTTAAGTTCTACGCCAACTATTAATTGAGCCAAATCTGCCGTTAAATTAAATGGCTGAAAACCACGTGTATTACGTGCCATTTCATTCAGCCATTCAAAATAACTCCTTTTGAAATCACCCAAATGAGTTTTATAAAATAATCCACTCATAAAACCTCTATCAATAATTTTATTATCCTCACTTAGCCATGGTAAGGTGGTACCGACGACATTACCTAAATGATACTCCATATAAAGATTTAAAAGTGTCATTTTGGTCAAATCTCGGCAAATGACTTGTAGCGTGTCGTTACCCAGATGTGAGAAGTCTAACTTATTTGCTTCACTTCTTATTCCAAACTCTTTGTAAACAGATTGAAGAGGAAGGCCTTTTTCATTCTCTAAATCACTATTATCTGTTGCTGCAAAATCAACAATTGCCATGGCCGAAGCTAATTCTACAAAATGAGCATCGTTTTTCTGCCCATTTTCGCCTGGGTCGTACTTATAATTATTATTTAATTCATCACCGATATAATAAAACTTATTGACTGATTTATTGACACCTCTACTATAATAATGCAATGCAGCCTTTGCTTTTGAGTAAAAAGTAGCTTTATCTACTCTTTTTTCATCATTTGGTTCAAGACCAAAATAAGGTAGCACAGTTAATGCACCAATTTTAGCATTTTTCAAATATTCAGGGCTATCCAACTCGCCTGCTTCTGCTCCACGAATATTTTTGAGGATAATTGGAAAACCAGCCGCTCCTGTTCCTCCAAAAATTGAACTGATAATAAAAATCCTATCGTCTTTTGCGAAATTTGCAGCAAATTGTTTGAATTCTTCTGACTCTTTGAATTGATTTAAAACGACACTTCCAATATTAGGATTTCCAACAAAACCAATATTCATTTCGGTTGCTAAATTTTTCTTAGAAAATAACAGGCTCGCTAAATCTTTGTTGGGTTCATACATTTCAAAACCATCGGCACTACCTGAAAGATTATCAAAGTCAATATAATTACCAAAAGTTTCGTTGCTCACTCCTTTTAGTTCAAAAGTGTAGTTATCAGCTATCCTGTCATTATTGCTAATGATGTTTTTCAGTGTTTTTATTTCCGTCCCAAAAAACTCACTCGTCTTTGGTTTTTCGGTGAGCGAATCACGAATTTTTTTATAAGTTTTCAACAAACTTTCGGTTCGTTTCAAATCTTCATTCGATTTATGAGGGTCTATAATGATTGGTATAACCTCTGATGTGTTTTTTAATTCTACACCTGAAGCCAAAAGCATAGTCAATGCTTTTACAACTCTTGAGCCTGTTCCGCCTATTGCAAATATGAATAACTTTGATGCCATAAAATAATTAATTTTAGAAAGGTGTTTTACGGCAGTTTGTACTCCACCATTTAACGATAATTGAGAAAATAGCAAAATAAAAGCAGGCCAAAAGAAACATTTGTAGGCTAAACATAAAGAAAACAGAATCACCTTGGTCAAACAAAAATCCAGCAGGCGGATTTGAGGGGTCTCTTAAAATTTCTCTTCCTGCCATCGAAAAACAAGTTAAAATATTAACAATAAACACAATTATAGCACTTATAAGCATTGTAATTAGCCAATGTCTTTTTTTGCAAAACCTTACGCTATTGATAAAGTAATAAAACGATATTGCACAAAAAAGTGTAATAAAAAACGCTGAAGGTGTTAATGACATTATTAAACCTTCGTCTATAAGGTCTTGTAATAATGAACCATCTACAAATAGGTTGTAAATATTAATAAAAAAATTTTCCATTTTAATCTTCTAATTTTAAGGTAAGGGTAAAATAATAATTTTTATCACTGCTACTTTTTGGTAGGTTAAATGAATTATCCAAGCCTTTCATAATACTATTAATACCAAATGTTTGCGTTGCAAAAACTGATTTCGGATTTATATTAGTGTCATCGCTTGAATGAGTATCCGTTACCCATTTTGGAGGAAAATTTCGCTTAAATTTTATGGTTACTTCTCTTTCTCCCCTTGCAACTTTACTTGCTTCTAAAATTAACTTGTGCGTAGTGCCATCAGTTCGATTAAGCGATTTTACAGTTTTTAATTTAAAACCATCTTTAAAACCATCAATTTGGTAGTTTTCTATATTTGTAATTTCGGATTCCTCCAAAGCTCCTTTCGGAAAACTAACTGCTACACAAATGGTTAGTTTGTCGGTACTTCGGTGCGAAGGTTTAACATCTTTGATAACATGAAGCCCATTTTTGTTTAAATCTCTATCACCTTTATTAAAACTCCCTTTTCCTTCGGAATCATTTTGTAAAATAGTATAATAAGGAGCAGATAGGAAGGAGCCGTTGCTAAAGAAAATCTTATTTTGAAAGTCTGGCAATTGCTCAAAACTCCTAATTTGGCTATATAAACCATCTTTCAGGAATTTTTCCATCGTCTGGTTCTTTGCAAAAAGACAAACATAATAAGGACGATTTCCTTTATATGTTTTGCCTTTATTCGGAGAATTATAAGAATAATATACGCCTTGATAATCAGAGTGAAGTTTGATAATCAAAACAGATGTATTGGCGGCATTAGGTGAAAATGTCATTTGACAAAGTTGTTCGGCTTCATCCATAATTTTTTGTGCTGATTTTCCTTGACTATTTTTGCCCGAATATATTAAATCGCTAAAAAGAATACCCATTTGGTCTTGCTTCAAATCGGCAAGAATTGTACTAAAAATTGTTTGAAAATCTGTAAAACCTGAGTTTCCAATTTTTGTTTCAAATATACTTTTTGAAGTTATTAATTGCTCAAAATCTTTTGGGTAAGGGTAAACTTTATCATTGACAATAAAAACTTTAGGTATTTTTGGCTTAACTTTCTCAAAGCCTTGCATCAATGTAACAAGCGTATTTTTAAACTGTCCTTTGACACTGGGGCCATCATAGAAGTACATACTACCGCTATGTTCCAAATAAAGTTTAGGTTCTATAAGAGTATTTTTGGGGACTTGTAGTGTTCCTTTTTTTTCGGTATTCTCGTGAGTTCGTTCACTCTTACCACAAGAGATAAATAAAAAAATTAGAAATAGAACCGAATAAGCCTTTATCAGTTGCATACTAAGTAAATTTTCGATGTAGGAATAATTATCAACAAAAGTTTCAGTAACAAAGAAGGATATTTCTTTGCAATATAGCAGTTTTGTTATACCTAAATAAATTTTGTTTCACATATTTATCTTACGGTAATATTCACAACCTTTGTAAAGGTTTAAGCGGCTATAGAGCCGAAATAATATAAGTAGTCCGCAGTCAATAGTCGGCAGTCCACAAAAACATAAGTCATTTATTATCAATTATTTACACTAAAAACATTTGTCGACTATTTGAAGTTAACTACTTGACAGGCACTTATTTCCTTATCGTTTTGTGTTGGAGAACTAATAAGCTCAGAAACTTAGACACGATAAATATCTAAATCACGCTTTACCAATTGTTGATGTTCCTTCACAATTTCACTGAGAGAGGTCATAAGTTGATTGTCTTCCATGATTAGGTTAGTTTTCTCAAAAACTGTTGAATTTATTTGTATTTTGTTTCTGAAAATAATAATATTTCTTTCTAAATCTATAAATAAATAGGGTTCTTAAGTGTTTGATTATCAGTAGTTTACTGGATTTTTATTTGTAGTTTCTTTCTAAATTTCTTTCTAATTTATTTGTAATATGCTTAGTGTAATAGTTTGAGGTGCAATATCATAAAAAAAGCCGAAATCAAGAAATTGACTTCGGCTTAAAACTTTATGGTTTTCAATAATTTGAAACTTCCAAAACGTAAGGATTTGTAATTGTACATTTACCAAATACTATTGATTATCAACTAAATTTTTAAATTCTTGTAGTGTGATAGCTTGCACTTTTGGAAAAGGGATACTACGCAGAACTTTAAAATGCTTATCATTCGTAATAATATAGTCGGCATTTGAGGCTATGGCAATATCCACAAATTTATTATCGTCGTTGTCTTCTTCTATCAATTGCCATTTATAAAATGCTTCAGCTTGCTCGGTTTGGGGCAAATTTAATAGTTCATCTAAAACTATTTCAGCGAAATATTCAGAATAAAACCAAGCTAATTTTTCTTCGTATTCTTCAATGATTTCGTTTGATAAAATCATTATCAATTCGCCTGTTCGTAACATTTCATAGAGCCACCTTTCCGATGAGCGTTTCGGGGCAATGGCTAACAAAATATTGGTGCCTATCAAAACTCTCATTTATAGGGTGTGCGTAAATGAGTATTCAATAAATCATCAATGGTTTGTTGGCTCATGCCTTTTTCTTCCCAAAGTTTATCTGACTCAGTATCAATTTTTTGGGCGTAATAGTTTGATAATAAAGACTTTATTGCTGTTAAATCTTGCTCGTCCATTGGGCGGGCAAACATTTTGAGCAAATGCAACTGCACAGCATTGAGTTTGGTTGCTTGATTGGTTGTTGTCATTTCTTAATTATTTTTTACAAAGATACTTCTTTTTCCTCCACCTCAAAAGCCCCATGCAGCAAGGCTTTAAGCAATTGCTCGGTGGCTTGTTGGTTGGCTATGATGTGTGCCTTTAGTTCTTTGGTTTTGCCCAATTGCTTTTCTATTTCGGCTACTATTCGCTGCTGCTCGGATAGGGGTGGAAGGGGGATTAAAAACTGTTCAAGATTATATTTTGGTAAACCTTCTCTTCCTGCACCTGTTGTTGATGAAAAAATGAATTTCTGAAAATAAGGAGATAGGACGGTTTTATGAAAGAAACTTTTATCAATTTTCACTGGGCGAATAATGCAAACGTGCTGACTAACATTGCCCTCTTCAAAATCTTCTGGTACTAATGCACAACGTCCCATTGAACCACCTGTAATATTTAGTAAAATATCGTTGGCAATTACGGTTGTTCCATTCATTTGTTTTTGAACTTCACCTGAAATGAATTTTATATCATCATAGATTAAGCCTTCATTATAAATATTTTGAGAACGAAAGAATGGAAAACCAGTTGTTGAATAATTACTTCCTTGTGGAGTGCTTCCCGAACCAATTTTAGAACAAACTTCCCCCAACCTACACCAAACCCAATTTTCGGGTATTTCAAAAGGGATTTCTTCGGGCTTGATGGGTGGCAAAGGTTTTTCTTTTTTGCCTATTTTGGCTTTTTCTGCTTTTATTCGCTCCAATAATTGGTTGGCTGGCTCATCGGTGGGGTCTTGTGGTACTAATTTCCCTTGCACCGCTTCTTGTAAAATAGCTTGGTTTAGGTTTTCTATGAGGGTGAGTTGCTCAGAAATTAAAGTAAAGTTTTCGGATGCTAATAATTGCGATTTGTGCAGGGTAATAATTTTTTGCTCTATTTCATTATTAAAATAAATCTTGTTTGAATCTAAATTATTATCCTTAAAATCATCAAAAAACTCCACAATACGTTCTTGCTCAGAAATAGGAGGAAGTGGGGTTAAAACTTCTCTAATTTGATTCAAATGTAGATTAGGAACGCCTATACCTCTAAGTCTTTCATTAAATTGTGATTTTGCAATTTTGGAGTTAATAAAATATAAAAGATATTTTGGGTTTATTCCATTAAGTGGACGCAGTAACGCTAAACTTACATAAATATCAAATACAATATCTTTATCTACAATAGCAGCTACGCCCGTTGTTCCATTTTTTGCTAACAATATATCATTAAGTTTAGGAGCAACACGTTTGTGCATTTCTAAATGTTGCTTTTGGTCTATATACTTGACATTATCCCAGTCTATTTTACCGCTCGTTACATTTTTTGATGATAAAAAAACTACTCCATCATTAAAATAAGTTGGAGTTTGGTGTGTGCCATCAGTAATATTACCACAAATATCTTTTAACCTGCACCATAACCAATTTTCAGGAAGTTTAAATGGTATTTCTTCGGATTTAATAGGTTCAATATGATTTTTTTTAAAGATACTTTTCTGATTTAACTTTTCTTCCTGTATTTGATTAAACAAATCTAAACTATTTTCATTACCCCAATTTTTTATTTTACCCAACTCTACAAGAAGAATTTGGAAGTAACTATCAATGTTTTTTTGAAAAATTTGTTCCCAATCTTGTGTAATACTTCCCGATTTAGATTTTCGTCCTCTGCTCATATTTAGTTTTTATCTAATTCAGCTAATATTGCCAATGATTTATTAAATGAAATTTGAAGTTTATTGATAATCGCTTTTCTATCATAAATCACTTCCTCTACTACTTTATTTGGGTTTTTAATATCCAAATCATAGCCACGCTCAATGATAGTATCAATCGAAACTTTCCAAGCTACCTCGCTTTCTTGGCGGTTGTGCCACCATTGTTTTATTGGCTCAAACTCGGCAACTTTTATGGTTTTGGTCTTGCTATATGCTTTTTGCCCTTCGGGTAGGGTGTGTTCGTAGTACCAAATATCTTTGGTTGGAGTGCCTTTATCAAAAAACAAAAGATTGGTATTTACAGTAGCATAAGGAGCAAAAACGCTTTGTGGTAGCCTTATGATGGTGTGTAGGTTACAGTCTTTCAGTAGTTTTTCACGTACTCGTTGTTTCACACCCTCGCCCGTGAGGCTGCCATCGGGTAGTACAATTCCTGCACGTCCGCCAGTTTTGAGTAAATGAATCATCAGAATCAAAAACAAATCGGCACTTTCTTTTGTACGGAAATTCTGCGGAAAATTCGACTCATTACCATTGGCAACAATGCCACCAAACGGCGGATTTGCCAATATTACGTTTACTCGGTCTTTTTCGGTAAAATTGCTCAAAGGTTGGTCGAGAGCATCGCCAAAACGAATATTTGGCACTTCAATATCGTGCAAAATCAGATTGGTAGTAGCCAACAAAAACGGCAAAGGTTTATATTCCCAACCTGCAATATTTTCGGTTATACTTTTGAGTTGTTCAACGTTATTGGCTTGTTTTTTCAGATGCTCAATGGCACAAGTCAGATACCCACCAGTACCACAAGCAGGGTCGAGAATCCGCTCGCCCAATTTGGGGTTGATGGTGTCGGTAATAAAAGCTGTAATGGCTCTTGGCGTATAAAACTCACCACTTTTGCCCGCACTTTGGAGTTCTTTCAAGATACTCTCATATAGCTCGCCAAAAGCGTGGCGGTCTTTGGCAATATTAAAATCAATTTCGTTGAGCTTGTTTAGCACCTTGCGGATATTCGTGCCGCTTTTCATGTAGTTGTTATTGCCCTCAAAAACCTCACGCACTATCAAAGCCCGACGGTTGCCAGTCGAGACATCAATGCTGCGTAAAGTTGGAAAAAGTTGTCTATCAACAAACTCTAAAAGCTCATCGCCAGTCATACCTTCGTCGTCGCCCGCCCAGTTGCCTTTTTCATTTACCCAATGAAACGCATCAGGAATCGGACTTATATAATTATCGTCGGTGAGTTCGAGTTCTTTGTCTTTATCTGAGAATATTTTTAAGAAAAGCATCCATCCGAGCTGCTCAATTCGTTGGGCATCACCGTTGAGTCCAGTGTCTTGCCACATTATATCACGGATACTTTTTATTGTGCCTGAAATGTTGGTCATAGGGGTTATAATTATTCTGATATTTTGATTTGGGGTATTATTTCGTTGAGTTTGGTGATTATTTCAAGATTATCAATCTCAAAGGGTGAATGATGATTTTTATAGACAATAAAACCACGCTTTGATTTCTCGAAATTATCTTTGCTTTGAGAAAAATAGTCTATTGATTCTAAGAACGAATATTTATTATCAACTTTATTTCCTCGAACAAAGATTTCAATATTGACATGATGTAAGGTAAAAGAACAATTTAAAGCAACATTTATAGTATCATTTCCTCTTTTTAAGTAAAATTCACGCACTAATACTGACTTGTCGTATATCCAGAGATTTTTCTCATTAGAATTAAATATCTGTTCTTTTATCTTCTTTATTTTTTCATAAACTTCATACCAAACCTCATCATAGGCTTTATTTACTTTTTGAATGTTTTCTTCATTTTCAGTTACAAATTTAACCAACTCAGGAGATAGTGTCATACTCTTATCAAGGTTTTCAATGCTTGTCATAAAATCAATAAAATATGCTAAATACTTTGTATCAGCGTTTTGTATATATTCACCAAGGTTAGTTTTAACCTTGTTAAAAAGCTCATTGAAGGTTATAGATTTAAAGCCTTTTTCGGCATCTTCATTTAAGCATTCTTTATCGCTTTTTAATGTTTGAGGTAAATTTTGGGCTATAATTTTCTCAGGAGCAAGTAAAACATATAAAGGTTTAAGTTTGGAATATTTTACCTCTACATGATTTTGATAGTAAGATAATTGATTCGTAAGATGATGATAGATTTTATTTTCTATGGCTATAATATGTTCATCCGTTTGAATTAATAAATCTATTCTTTTAGCATCATCGGTTCTTACTTCTCTATTTACATTATCTCGTTCTGTTTTAATTATCTGTTCAGCTAAATCATCTTTATCAATCGCTTGGAGAAGTGATTTTAAGAGTAAGTTTTTTAATCCATGAGGTTGTGATGTGTCAAAATAGAAACGAAGAATATTACTACAAACATTTTCATAGTGTGGATATTCTGTAATTTCTAAAAATGTAGGATTTTGCTCAATAATCGGTGGTAAATCATTGAATTTTAACATCAAATCATTAAGGGCAGTTTGTAATTGGTGATGGTACGTGTCTATCATGCTGTTTTATAAATCTCGTTTTCTAATTCCTTAATTGCCTGTAAATACTTGTTTTTACCGCCAAAAGTGGTGATAATCTCGTAAGCCGAACCAAATTGGCTCAATGGCTGCACTTTTAGAATATCAATATTTTCTAAATTTTCAATGCCCTCTTCTCCATATTTCTCTAAAAGCGTTTCGAGAATCTTGCGAGCTTGTTCGCCATATTTCGTAAAATAGTTGCGTTTTTTTACACGCTCTACTCGGTCTTTACGGCTCAATGGTGGCTGCTCAAATGCAATATGACAAATAAGGTCGAACAAATCAAAATCTTTGTTTACGGCTTCTTTTAATGAATCAATTAAAATGCCTTGCTCTTCGAGTTCGGCAATGATGGCATCTTTTCTATCGGTAGCATTCCATTTATTCAAAAACTCATCTAAAGAATTATATCTTGCCTGAATAATATCTTTGGTATAATCTTTTAGGCTTTTAGTAATGGGCTTGCCATCGTTATCAAAATACATTTCACGCTCAACCAACAGCGTAACCTCCACACCATTGACAAATACTTTGGTGCGTTTGGTGGCTGCTGCAAAAAAATTCTTTGTTGTATAAGTCTCTTTTGTTTCGTTTACAGCGTTTTCGAGTGCTTCTGTTTCCTCTGCATCATATTCGCTCGAAATTGGAGCTTCTAAATCGTTTTCCTCCGCTACAATTTCCTCAAAATCAGTTTCTTCAGTTATTTCTTTTATCCGAATCGGCTCACCATCAAAATTTTTATCTGCAAAAAGTTCAGTGGCACTTCTAAAATCCATGATGGTAAAATATCGCTTACCAAACTCTTCATTGATACGAGTGCCACGACCGATAATTTGTTTAAACTTAGTCATTGAGCCAATATTGGCATCTAACACAATCAGTTTGCAGGTCTGGGCATCAACGCCAGTGGTCATTAACTCCGATGTAGTAGCAATGACTGGATAAGTTTCTTCGGGGATTATGAAATTGTCTAATTCTCGTTTACCCTCATCATTGTCGCCAGTGATACGCACTACATATTTATCATTTGCTCGGCAAAGGTCGGGGTTTTGTTTTACTATCTCCGACCTCATTCTTTCAGCGTGTTCAATGTCCTCACAAAAGATAATCGTTTTGTCAAAACGGCTGGTTGCTTTCAAGAAATCGCTGATACGTTTCGCTACTTTTCGGGTTCGCTCTTCAATTACTAAGTTTCGGTCAAAGTCTTTGAGGTTATAAACCCTGTCCTCAACGAAATTGCCTTGTTTGTCGAGTTTATCTTTTTCTGGTCGCCATTGTTCCGCTCCCGAATTCATTCCGAACTGCATTTTTAGCACTTTATACGGAGCTAAAAATCCATCATCAATGCCTTGTTTGAGCGAGTAGGTGTAAACAGGGTCTTTAAAATACTCAATATTGCTCGTTTCTTTGGTTTCTTTTGGCGTTGCTGTCAAACCGATTTGTGTGGCATTGCTGAAATACGCTAATATTTCACGCCAAGCACTATCCTCTTTGGCACTACCACGATGGCACTCATCAACGATAATAAGGTCGAAGAATTCGGGAGAAAATTGCTTGTAGATATTTTTATCGTCTTCGTTACCTGTTAGTCCTTGATAGAGTGCTAAATATATTTCGTAGCTTTTATCTACCTGACGGTGTTCTACAACCGTCATTTTATCCTTGAAATGCTTAAAATCTCCTTTACGTGTTTGGTCAATCAATGAAGTTCGGTCGGCTAAAAACAAAATGCGTTTCTTTACGCCAGCCTTCCACAAAATATAAGCTATTTGAAACGCTGTGTAGGTTTTACCTGTGCCAGTAGCCATAATTAACAAAATGCGATTATTACCCTTTGCAATGGCTTGTACGGTACGATTAATGGCTATTTGTTGATAGTAACGAGGCTTTCGACCGCTACCATCGGAGTAATATTTTTGTAAAGCTACTTTCTCAGTAATTGGCGTATCAATCCCTTTGAAGGTTTTATATTTAAGCCAAATTTCTTCGGGACTCGGAAACTCATCTAAACTAATTTCTGCTTCTATGTTTTCGTCGGTGGAAGTTTTGTCATGGAAAATAAAACCATCGCCATTGCTACTAAAAATACAAGGAATGTCAAGCATTCGGGCATATTCTAAACCTTGTTGCATACCTGCACCAATAGAATGATTATTGTCTTTTGCCTCAATGATTGCAACAGGATTGTCTTTGTAGTACAGAATGTAGTCGGCTCTTTTGTTCTTGGCTCGTGTGGTAAGAGTGCCTTTAACCAAAATCTTTCCAGCAGTAATATTGACCTCTTCTAAGTAGTGAATAAGCTTATTCCAACCCGCATTTTCGATGGCAGGTGAAATGTATTTTGTGCAGATGTCTCGTTCAGATAGCAGTTTTTTATCAAACATCACATTGATTATTTTGATAGATAAAGATAGTTTCTTGATAAAAAATCAACATATCTAATCAATTTATGATACGGCAAAAGTATATGTTGTTAGTATGTAATATCAACAATACCCAAAGATAATGAAAGAAGAATCAATAATGCTAATATAGTGCTTAGGATAGGTGAGTAATTTTCTTAGGACGTTTTTCGTGTTTTTGTATTTTTGTGGGGTAGTGGTTATTGTGGGTTATTGATAAGGTTTTGTAATTCACTTAGTTTTTTTATTAAATCATCAAAAGATAATGGATTACCATAAATCATTTTTTCTCTCATTTCCTTATAATCACTTTCCCAAAGAGGTAGTAAATGAGCTGGCGGTATAAAACGAATATGTTGTGGCTGGTGTTTGTCATAATCAATGCCAGAGATAGGTGTAAATCGTTTACGGTGGGCAATTATGGTATCGTACAGCTCTTTGTCTTGTAATGCTATTTGTGCATATTCGGTTTGGCTGAGTTTTTCAATATCGTACAAATGTCGGCTTAGTCTTGCTACCTTAATCTTATCGGCTGGCTTCTGAAATTCCTCATGTAGCAAAAAAACTTTTTCTAAGAAAGTTCGCTCAGGGTTTACAATCGGTATCGTAATCGGACTATCGGCAAATGGGCTATCTTTAAAGTTTTCGGCTACCAATGTGCCAAATGTACGGGGTGTAATAGGTTCTTTTAACGAACGGCAGCCTACTTCTACCAATACACCTGGTTTTAGGTATTCGTCTTTTTCAGTAAGTTTTGGGTAATAAATCTCAATAATCAGTGGGTCTTGGTCATGGTTTTCTACTGCTCGGTATTTTACGTTTACATCCTTAAAGCCCACGTCATTAAATTTTGCTTGAAGTTCAGGTACAAATATTTTAGTCATAAAATCATAAGAAGCACTTTTGAGTTTCTTTACTTGAGTTTTGCTTAGTTCGCCACCAAAACCAATGTATTCTCTATCCAAAGCCAAATCTATATCTTCCGAAAACCGTTCTATCAGATTCCAGCCTTTACTGAGTGAAGTTCCACCCTTAAAAATCAATGCCTTGGCACAATCCATTGAGAAAATAAGAGCTAAGGTATGCACAACCCACCAATCTTTTTCGACAGCAAAAGGAGGCAAACCTATACTATTGCTCGTTGCTGTATAGGCATTTTGTATATTGGTTTCAGAAAGCGATAACCAGTTTTTTATATGAGACAGTTTATTCATTTGTTTCTATTAATCGTCGTATCCACTCAGGAGCTAATTTCAAGTCGTGCTGTAAGTGGTATGGCTTCTCTTTTTTCAGAATCTCTTTAATTTTGTTTATTTCTTCTTCGCTTACATTATCTTTTCCGATGCTTTTTAGTGCCAAAATCGCCAATTTACTAAGCTCGCCAATTGCCGAAAGGTTTTTGGCACTTGCTTTCTTAAAAGTGATGGTTTGCTTACCGATTTTTATTTTTCGAGCAGAAGCATCAGTATAATACACGATATTGAGCGGTACTTGCGTGGTAAGTCCCAGCTTATACATTGCATAGCTACCCGTGGGCATTACTCTGGCTTTATCTCTTCGAGCAATTGCAAGGGCTATTTCGTCAATGCTGGGCATGATAATACCAAAAAACTTGTCATTAATCGGACGTACATACATACCCATTGCCACCCTTTTCAGCTCTTCAGCTAAAACCAATCTTTCTAATGATTTATTAATAGCTTTGGCATTGCCAAAAGATACAAAATCATCTATAAAAAAAACCGTACCCCTCTTGGCTTTTTTTATTTTTGTAAGTATCTTATTTTCAACACTTTCTATCATTATTTCATCTGTTTTTTGTCGCAAATATAACAAATATGTGCGACAAAAAAAGTATTAAAATCCCATCTTTTCTAAATGTACTTTTACTCATTGTTCCAATGCACTTACTTCGTCTGACAAGATAGGTAAAGTCGTTTTGTAGCGTTCGGAAAGCTCCTTAATACGTTGCGTCAAGCGATGGACTTTCCACCTTCTGAAATATCAACCAAAGCACAGCCTTTGTCAGAAACATATTTCATAAACAACAAAACCAATACATAATCTTTGTATTGGTTTGCATCCATACTACCACGAAGTTCATCACAGCCAGCCCATAGAGAGCTATACAACTCAGATTTTTTAATTGCCATTAGGATTCGGGAAAATAATAATAACTTTCTACAACTCAGTAGTTTGTTTTTTCTGTAAAAGTACAATTCTAAGCAAGAATTGTACGAGAAACAAGATGGATTTATTTAGCTGTGTAAGCTACAAAAACAAAAAAGCCTTAAAATGGGTAGATAACTTCATTTTAAGGCTTAGAAGAAAAGTATGATTTTATACTTTTTTTGTTGGATTACTAATTGGCTTTGATGTTTTTGGAGTGTTAAGCGTTTTATTTGGCTTGACTTCACCAAAAGCAGCGAATAACAAAAAGAAAATAAGTATTAGTAAAAGTAAAATCGCTACCCAACGAGCGTGATTTTTTTGCCTTGAAAACGTCAAGACTCCGATTTGCTGAATTTCGTGCATGATTAGATAAATTTATTGGTTTTGAGAAGAGCATTAAGAATATCAATTGGTTTTTCAATGGCAAATTCTTTAACTATACCATCAATTGATTTAAAAGACAGATACGAACCTTTTACTTTTTCAAACATAGGTTTAAGAAGAACTTCGTATTGATTCTTTTCAACTTGATTGATTTGGTTGTCGGCAGTTAATAATTGTGGACTTTTATTCCTCGCAACAATCATACTTCGTAGATAATCAGCAAATGTTGGGAATGAGTCATTATTACTTTGCCACTCACTTTGTAAAACTTCAAATAATTCTGGGGTTACTTTACATCCAATTTGTACCATGATTTCGATTTAATAAAGTTAAACTATGATTTCGTTTTCGATTTCGTGTTGGATTTCAACCGATTTCGAGCTGAAATCTATGATTTTTATCAAATACCTGTGTATTCATTTAAGAAATCGGATGATAGAAGAGAAAAGAAATGATTTCATGTGAAATCAAATGATTTTACACGAAATCAAGAGATTTCAACTGATTTCATGTTTTGTTGGTGGAATTCGTTGAAATCCTTGAAATCGGTGTAGATTTCAGACCTGTCAGATACACTTAAGTTTGCTTCTTTACATTTCTGAAATGCCTTTTTTCCAGCTTCATCATTATCAAAAAAGCAATTTACCCGCTTATACGCTGATAAAGTAGGAATGGTTTTCGGCAATAGGCTCAAAGTATTGAGAATGATGGTCGAATGATTAGGTTTCGATAACTGAAAGTAGGAGAGAGCAGAAAGAAAATCGAAGAAACCTTCAAATACATTGATACTTTTTGAATCCGAAACCTCAATAGTCCGAATAGTTTTAGGTTTTGTAGAAGTCTTAATATCAATTTCGTTAATACGATTACGAATTTCATAACCTCCTAAGTCATTCTGAAATCCTATCCCAAACCATCGCTTACCCTTGACTTCATAAGTTACTTCTTTTAGGTATAGTCTGGCCAATGATACCTCTATTGACCGAGATTGCAAATAATTTAGCAATGCCTTATGCTGCAAAGGTTTCTCGTCTATTATTTCAACTACGCTTTCAGAAATGGTCTCTGTTTGCCCAGCAAAAGAAAAGACAGGGGTAATGCCTAAGTTCATGTTTTCAAGCTCTGTGATAGCCTTTGTGAAGCTGCCTTCGTTAAACTTTGTAGCTAATTGAATTATATCCCCACCACTTTCGCCCGAACCAAAGTCATGGTATTTGTTATCATTGAGATAGACATAAAATGAAGGCGTAGAGTCTCCCCGAAAAGGAGAAGAATAAAGCAGTGTATTGCCTCGTTTTGTATGATAACTAATACCTCTCGCATCCAAATAGGCTACGATTGAAATTTGCTTGAGAGCCTGTAATTTATTCTGATTGACCATTTCTTTTTCTTTGTTGGGCAGAATGGAAAAAAATATTGTTTTATTAAAAGCTACATTATTTACATTATCTACATTCAGCTTGATTGACTAAGGCTGTAATTCCTGTAAATAATGTAGATAATTATCTTAATTATTTTTTTTATTTTCACCTGCGGACTTTAAATCGTTTTTTCCAAATAGACACAGTTGCCTTGCTCTTTTCTTTCAATGTTGAATTTTAAATTTTGCAGTCTGACTTTGAAGTTCTTCAAGTTTACAGAATTGAATCCTGATTGTGAACTGTAGAAGCGATAGCTTTGGTAAAGGTTTGAGAGTAAAATATTTTTTTCGTGATGGACTTTATATCCTTCTTCATCAATAAATAAAGCAATGCTATCAGACTCTTTCTTATAAGTTTCAATATACCTATCAACTATTTGGCTATGTGAAAACTTTTTTTGTTCCAAGACTCTTTCTAAACCCTTCATTATCCAATTGAATACTCCTGAAAGCTCTTTTTCAATTATTTTCTTAGGTAAATCAACATCCCTTTCTTCATAAGGAATTGTTACTTCAAATGGAATAATTATAAACCTTCTAAAAAATGCTTCATTGTGTTCTACGTCTTTGGGTAGTTCATTGCAGTTAAATAGTAATTTTGCGTAATCAGACATTATGAAAGGGTCTTTATACAATGCTTTAGCTTCTACCTTTTCTCCTGAAGCTATTTGTTTGAAAATGTTACTTTCTAAGCATCCTTTTATCTCACTACCATAATTTAGTAATTTAGTAGCTATTTTAGCTCTATATGATGGGTCATTTAGGCTTTGTAGAGAAAAGTTTGAGATATTCTGTTCTCCGAGTATGGCATTAATGATTTCAAAGAAAACAGACTTTCCATTTGCACCTGAACCGTAAAGTAGTAGCACTTTTTCAAGTTTCAAATTTTTTATAAATACATATCCAATGTATTCTGCAAGTATATTTTGAAGAGTAATATTGGGTAATACCTTATCTAAATAGCTTTTAAATATGGGTGCTAATGCTTGTGGCTGATATTCAAAAGGTAATTGATATGTAAGAAAATCATCTTCATTGAAGTCCCGCAGTTCTCTTTTTCCTTTAGTTATTTCAAATGTGCCATTTTGCAAATTTATCAAAACAGCATTTGTTTTTCTATTTGAGTTGGATAGCGTGCATGAGCTTAGGAATTGCTTAAATAAGTTTTCCTGAAATCTAAAAAAACGAGCATCAAACATTGATACTCCCATTTTTTCAGATGCCTTTCCTAAAAATGTCTGGAAATTATCTTCTTCAACCAAACTCCAATAAGCTCCATTATTCAAATATATATATCCATTATGTTTGCAGAGTGCATAGCCTTTATTCTTTGCAACACTTTGAATTTCTTCTACAACACATATAAGATAATGTTTTTCAAAAAGTTTCTTATTTTCATCATTGATGAATGCGTAGCCAGCTTTTTCCCTAAAATTGATTTTTTTGACATCTTCTAAAATAGCATTTAGAATTTCACAATTTTCCATATCTTTGTTCCGTGTTTATGAAATTAAAAGTCATAAAAAAGCCGTCTGACCGCCAAGTTGACGGCTTTTTTTATGCTTAAATCAGAAATTAGATTGAGGAGCGGAGAAGAACTTATCGAGGTCGCTGCGAAGAACCACTACATCTTTCCCAATTTTTTTAAACGGAAAGACACCCCCACGCTTGAGATTATCAAATTTTGTTCTGGAGATACCGAAAATGGAACATACTTCTTTCGGTCGAAGAAATTCATTAGTAGGTTGGAGGTACTTTTTGGTAGTATTGATATTAGAATGCTCTAATAATGTTTTGATTTCTGATAATTCTTTGAGAATTACTTGAGTGAAATCTGGTTGGTTTGTTGGAGTAAATAATAATGCTTTTTGCATTGGATTTGTGTTTTAATAAAATTGATAATTCAATGATACACAAATGTAAAACAAAAATGTTTGATAAAAAATAATTAACAATTATTTTTTATTTAATTTCTAAAATTTCTAATTCATTCTTGAATTTATTGAGATAATTTATGACATCTTTTTTGAGCATTTTAGATGGGTCAAAACTATTTTGATAATAATCATTGATTAATTTTTCATAAAAACCATCTTGAATATCTTGTATTGTAAAAAAGCCTGTAATAGAGCCAATCAGATTAAAATCGAATTCTAATCCCATTGAGTTTTCGACAACTATTCGTGATAAAATCCTGAACTCATTCAGACCTACTAAATTTGGAAATCCCAAGAAAGAAAACAATTCTATTAAAAATCCATAATCTTCAGAATTATTTTTAAAGTGTTCGTTCAAACCTTTAAAATAATTTTTTCCATCATTATCAGTAGCTTTTTCTTCAATAAGTCTATTTATACGATTTGCAAATAAGATATTAGCATAATGAAGGACAGAATTATTTAAAATTTCTTTTGAATAAACTTCGTACCAGCTTGATAATGTTAAAGTATCATTTTCTTCAAAAAAAGCACTAATGGATTTTTTTATTTTATTACATTCTTGATTTATAAATAATTTTCCTATTTCAGAATTGTTAAAATCACTTAAACCCTTTTCTGACAACATGATACCTAATCTGCTTGGGAAAAAATTCATTTTACCCTTTGCTCGTACTTCTATATATAATGGATAACAATCTTGATTATAAAATGATAATGATTTTAACCTTTTATTTAGCTTGTAATTAACAGCTATCGTGTACCCTGTCTTATGTTTCTGATAAGTTCGCTTTGTAGTAGTAGTATTTTCCATAGTCTAATCTATTTTTTCCAATCAGTATTTTTTATTCGGTCAAACATTTCCGACAAATCAATATGTAAATACCCACTCGTGGATTTTATATCTCCATGTTGTAATAAACTTTGAGCATACAATAACCCTACTTTCTGTACCATATATGTAGCAAACGTATGTCTGGAAGAGTGAAATGTCAAGTATTTATTTATTTTTGCAAGCTTGGCAATTTCTTTAATCAGTTTGTTCGCTTTAGGGTTTGTAATCCCATAAAATAATCTATCCTTACCTCTCATTATATATTTATTGGCAATTTCCTGTGGTTTTCCATCAAAAAGGTGATAAAGTGGTAATCTAAAAGGTTTATTAGTTTTTTTAGCAGTAATTACTAATTCTAAACCTTCTGGTGTAGTTTGAAAACTCTTTTTTGTCAAAGCATGAACATCAGAGTATCTTAAACCAGTATATGTCGAAAACAGAAACATATCTCTTACCAACTCTATAAGTGGGGTTGATTGACTATCAAATGTTAGATTTTCAACTCTTTCCCACTCTTGGTTGGAAAGCCATGCTTTATTTACACTTTCTTTTTTTGATTTAAACTTTAAATACGGATTTTGGTCATAAGGTAAATGTCCATGATTGATAGCCAGTGCAATATATTTCTTCATTTGTCGATGGCGTTTATCCACCGAATTTAGCTTCATACCATTACCATCTCGACCTTTTCTACTTTTCAAAAACTGGTCATATCCTTCTATTAAAGCATAAGTAAGGTCTTCAAATGCTATTGCTGGACAATATTCCTTCAAAAAACCAAGGTTTGTTTTTTGCTGTTGCCATGTTACAAACTGAATGTTTTTCTTTTCAATTTCAAGTTGTTGGGCGTAGAACTCGGTAAAAGTTAAAACTACTGGTTTTATGGGTTTTGGTTGGTTCAGAATATCGAATTCTGACAATAAAAACTTGCCATTATTATTAAATCGACATTTTTGCTCAAAACCTATTAATTCCTGAATCTTATCTAAAATCAACTTATTTTTATAAGCATCAGAAATGTATTTGGCTTTTAAAGGAGAAGGTTTCCATTCTTGGGGTGTTACATAAATATCTGTGCTAAAATATTTACGATTACCATCTAAGTACACCTCTATCTGGATGAGTGCTTTTCCTTTACTGTTTAGCTTCTTTTTCCTATTGAAAACTACCTTGTATTCTGCTTGCATGATTTGTTTGTGTTTAGTTGCACAAACATACCCTAAGTAGTCAGAATAAAAAGCGGTATCAAACTGGTATCACAAACAGTGTTAAAAGTAGTGATTAAATGTTAAATGAAATGCACTTTTTATAGTGTTTTCACACAAAAAGCACCCTTTTGAGGTGCTTTTAACATTTTTGAGAGGTCCCGAGCGGATTCGAACCGCTGTAGCAGCTTTTGCAGAGCTGAGCCTAGCCACTCGGCCACAGGACCATACTTTTTTTACTATACTGGGTTGCAAAAGTACAAGACTCATGCCAAACTGCCAAGTTTTTTTATAAAAAAACTTTTTTTATTTTTCTTCCGCCAATGCAACCCTATCACTTATTTTTTGCATCTTGCTATTGAACACAAGACTTTATGGCAAAAATTTTATCTTTATTTAGCAACGAGTACGACCTGGCAAAAGCCGTACAGCGACAAGACCCCAAAGCACAAACTCGACTTTATGAAAAATTTTCGTCGAAAATGTTGGCAGTCTGCACTCGCTACGTAGGTGATAAAATGGAAGCAGAAGATATAATGATTGATGGTTTTATGAGAGTTTTTGACAAAATAGACCAATTTACGTTTCAAGGAAGTTTTGAAGGTTGGCTGCGACGAATCATGATAAATGAAGCCCTGATGTATGTCAGAAGTAAAAAAATGATTATAGTAGATTTAGAATATGCCGTTGAAGAACCTAATGAATCATCGTTCAGTACCGATTTAGAAGCAGCCGATTTGATGAAAATAATTGAAGAATTACCAGTTGGTTATCGAACAGTTTTTAACCTTTATGCTATTGAAGGCTATAATCATCAAGAAATTGGCGAGATGCTTGGGATTTCCGAAGGAACATCAAAATCACAATTAAGTAGAGCAAGAGTAATGTTACAAAGCAAAGTAATGAAGTTAGAACAAAAAGCCCTCGGTTAATAAATGGAAAAGGGTTATGAATATACTAATTAAAATGAAAAAACATCCAATTGACGACCTTTTTGCCAAAAAATTGGCAGAACATCGACAAGAACCTTCGCAAAAAGCCTTTGAGAAATTTCAGGTACGTTTGGCAGAAAAACAAGATAAACGTAGAGGTGGCTTTTTCTTAGCTAATCTAAACTGGGGCTATTATGCTGCCGCTGCAGGAATCGTTGTGGCCTTGGCAATAGGAATTTTATCGCAACAAAATACGTCAAATGAAACAATTTTGGCAAGTGCCGATATGCCAAAAAAGGTAGATAATAAGCCGTATAATATTAACAAAAATACTGATAGTCAATTAGTTGCATCGGAAAATAATACAAAGAAATTAATTGAAACCAATGTTGAGCAATCAGAAAAAAAAGCTTCAAAGCATACATTGAAATCCCCTATTATCAGCCTTGAAACTAACGTAGCAAAACTTGAAAATCAACCAAAAGTGTTAGAGAATTTGATTGATGATGATTCGCCTGAAGAGCCAAATGCAGTAGCTATTAATACAATTTTTGAAAAAACAATCATTGAAAAGATTGAACCGAAGGGAATACAAACGACTGACGTAAGTAAAAACATTACTGATGAATCAATCGTGCTTATTCTCGAACCCGAACAGATTGAAAGAGAGATGATTCCTGCAATTAATCAAGATTCAGAAACCTCATTGGCAGAAGTTAAGCGTTTGGGTGCTGAAAAAGAAGAAAATGCCAAGTCTTTCATAGCCAAACTTTATGGAGAGTATAAGCACTTTAAATACGGCGAAAAAGTAGATTTTAAAAAAATAGGCGTAAAAGATGCTTTGGTAAGAGTTGATGAAAGCTTATTTAAAGAAGAAAGAGAAGATGTAAGAGATTTTGTACAAAGAAGGGTAGGAAGACTTCAAAAAAGAGATTAGAAAGGATAAAAAACGCAAGAAAAAAATGAGAAAAGTTCAAATAATTTTGCTACTGATGATTATTGGTAGTATTACGGCAAAAGCAAATGTCAAGTCAGATACGACCATCGTTGAGTTTACTGACAAAGGAGTTAAAAAAAGAATAACCGTATATACATCAAGCAAAAGAGATTTTGATCTGCCAAAAATACTCGACCTCGATAATGTGCTCAAAAGTATCGGTGTAGATTCTTCTGAAAGGAAAAAGGCTATTATTTTGGCAGGAAGTAATGGCGAAAAACAAGATACAATTTTAGTAATCGCTCGTGATGGACGTAGCATTAAAATTGTAGCTAAAGTGCCAAATGAAAGCACAATGCGACGTGATACATTACGGAACGAGTCCGATAATGACCATTGGTCACGTGATGAAAAAAGAGAAGACCATCGTAATATGAATGAAAAGAAAAAAACCAAAAGCTCAGGACGTTTCTTTTCGGGCAGTGATTTTGGTGTATATATTGGACTAAACAATTGGTCAAAAGGAAATACAAGTGGTTCATCTCTCGATACATGGGGTTCAAGGTATTTTGCAGTTTCATTACAAAAAAATGCCACGTTAATTAATGGAAAGCAAGTAGATTTGGCTTTTACTTATGGTCCAGAAATCGCTTGGAATAATTTTATGTTTGAAGAAAATAATGTTGTAGAAATGTCAGGAAAGCAAGTTGTTTTCAAAAATTTTGGACAAAATCTTAATAAAACAAAGTTAGTTGTTCCAACATTGAACTTTCCAATGATGCTCAACTTTGGCTTTGAAGAATCAAAATTCAAAATAGGTGTGGGAGGATACATTGGCTATCGAGTAGGGAGCTATCGAAAAATAAAGTATGAAGATAGTAAGAAAGAAAAACAGAAAGGTAGTTTTGGGTTAAATGATTTTCGATATGGTTTAACTGCCGAACTTGGTAAAAGAAAAGGCTTAACATTTTTTTTAAGATATGATTTAAGTGAAATGTTTAAATCTGATCAAGTAAATGCGAAGGGTTTGCAAGCATGGAGTGTTGGTTTGAGATTATAATGAGATTGTTAAGTTGAAAATTTTAATATATGGGCTATCTGATTTTTAGATAGCCCATATGTTTTTCTAACAGATGAGAGGAATATAAGCTAATTAAACAAATTTGGAAATACTACGAAAATGTTCATAGCAGTTGCCTTACAAATATCGGAGCATTGAAGGCAAACAAAATAAAACACTGCTAGTGAAATATAAAATTTTGCCAATGTTTGTTCTCGACACCATTAAATATTTCAAGAATTCATTATTTTTATAAAATATTATCTTCGCACAGAAATAAAAAATTAGGGATATATAACAAAAAAACAAACTCCAATTTCTCACGCTGAACGCTTGAAACACCTATACCACAAATCATCAAAATGCGTTTATTTTGTAGTCTTTGGCTAATATTTTAGGCTAAAAATGCAAAAAAATACAATATAACTGTAATTTTGAAGTGACATTGATAGTACATCAAAACATAACCAAAACCCTGAAATCGGCCTTTATTTTAGCCCTAAAAAAGCATGTAAAAGTGTTGCTCAAAAATTTTTTTTTCGTCAAGTGTTTGACAAACCAAAAAAAGGGTATAATTTTGCAACTCTTTTTAGAAACAGGGCAATTGAAAAGTCTAATTTTTGAACAGAGAATAACGCAAAAAGGGGGTGTACCAGAGCGGCCAAATGGGGCAGACTGTAAATCTGCTAGCTTACGCTTACGGTGGTTCGAATCCATCCGCCCCCACTTTTATTTTGAAATAATTTTAGTAGTTTATGCGAAAGTAGCTCATTTGGTAGAGCGATAGCCTTCCAAGCTATAGGTGGCGGGTTCGAGCCCCGTCTTTCGCTCATTTGGACAAGTAGAGCAGTTATCAAACATAATTGAAACTGCTCTGCTTGAAAGCCTTCATAGCTCAGTGGTAGAGCACTTCCTTGGTAAGGAAGAGGTCGGCAGTCCGATTCTGCTTGAAGGCTCAAAATCTTAAAGCAAATATAGTTTCCTTGTCAAGGAAGAGATCGGAAGCCGTAGTGTAGCTACGGTAGTCGCACTATACGAT
This sequence comes from Emticicia sp., assembly GCF_043780375.1. GTDB lineage: Bacteria > Bacteroidota > Bacteroidia > Cytophagales > Spirosomataceae > Emticicia. The sequence continues at coordinate 28,331 of NZ_JAYWCU010000097.1, forward strand.
TCTGCTTGAAGGCTCGTTTTATATAAGAGTTTTTTTAAATCAAAGCTCTTATCTTTAAAATCACAGTAATAGTTTAAATAAGTATACAAGAACAACAATAATAGACTTTATCAATCATGGCAAAAGAGAATTTTGACCGTAGTAAGCCTCACGTAAATATCGGAACTATTGGTCACGTTGACCACGGTAAGACAACCTTGACGGCTGCCATTACAAAGGTACTTTCAGAAAAAGGTTTGGCTGAGAAGAGAGATTTCTCGTCAATCGATAATGCTCCTGAAGAAAAAGAGCGTGGTATTACAATTAATACAGCTCACGTAGAATATTCAACTGTAAACCGTCACTACGCTCACGTAGATTGTCCGGGTCACGCTGACTATGTTAAAAACATGGTTACGGGTGCTGCTCAGATGGACGGAGCTATTCTTGTAGTAGCTGCTACTGATGGACCAATGCCACAAACACGTGAACATATCCTTTTAGCTCGCCAAGTTGGTGTGCCTCAATTGGTTGTGTTTATGAACAAAGTAGATATGGTTGATGATCCAGAATTGTTGGAACTTGTTGAAATGGAAATTCGTGAATTATTGTCATTCTACAAATATGATGGTGATGCGATTCCTGTAATTCAAGGTTCGGCACTTGGTGGTTTGAATGGAGAGCCAGCTTGGGTTACAAAAATTGAAGAATTGATGGATGCTGTGGATAGCTTTATTCCACTTCCTCCACGTGCAACTGACAAGCCTTTCTTGATGCCAGTTGAAGACGTGTTCTCAATCACAGGTCGTGGTACAGTTGCTACGGGTCGTATTGAAACAGGTATCATCAACTCAAGTGAAGGTGTTGAAATTTTGGGTATGGGTGCAGAAAACTTAAAATCAGTTGTAACTGGTGTTGAGATGTTCCGTAAAATCCTTGACCGTGGTGAAGCTGGTGATAACGTAGGGTTATTGCTTCGTGGTATTGAGAAAGCCGATATCAAACGTGGTATGGTTATCTGTAAGCCAGGTTCGGTAAAACCACACGCTCATTTTAAAGCTGAGGTTTATGTATTGAGCAAAGAAGAAGGTGGTCGTCACACACCATTCTTTAACAAATATCGTCCTCAATTCTATTTCCGTACAACTGACGTAACAGGAGAAATCACGTTACCAGAAGGAGTAGAAATGGTTATGCCAGGTGATAATATCACTATCGAGGTAAAATTAATCAGTGCAATTGCTATGGATAAAGGTCTTCGTTTTGCGATTCGTGAAGGTGGACGTACTGTAGGTGCTGGTCAAGTAACAGAAATCATAGCTTAATCATTTTTAAGCTGAAAATATAAAAGAGCGTTCTCGAAAGAGGATGCTCTTTTTTTTGCTATTTACTTTCACAAATGGCATGAGATTTGAAAACTTGTAATTAAATTGCAACTCTCTAATCTTCTAAACCAATGAGTAAGAAAAAGAACAAAGCTTTATCCAACGTTCCGCTTCAATCTGTATCAACTAATAAAATAGGGCCTTCGACTATTGATGTTTCCGATACTTCTGAAAATATCCTTTTAGTTTTTTTTCAACGCTATGGAATCGTTATTTTACCAATTATCCTCATTATAGTAGCCTCTATTCTATATAAAGATTTTTTGTTTGGTAAGAATGTCTTTTTATTCAAAGATATTGGTAGCGATTCGTATAATTTTGATTACCCTAAATTTTATCACTTAGCTGATTACTGGGAAAAATATGGTTCACCAAGTTGGTCTTTCGAACAGGGATTAGGACAAAATATGCACCCATATTGGTTTGACCCTTTTTCATTCTTACTGATTTTAGGAGGAAAAGAGCAAATAGCTAATAACCTCATTTATGGTTTCTTACTTGAACTGATCTTGGCAGGATTATTTTTCTACTTATTTCTCCGTACATTAAAAGTACAAGGATTTTTAGCAGTGTTAGGTGGGTTACTTTATGCTTTTAGTGGTTATATGGTTTTAGGAACGACTTGGCAAATGTCTGTTTTTGGTACAGAAGTGGTGTATACCGCTTTGCTATTATTTGCATTAGAAAAGTTTATTAGCGAGAAGAAATGGTATTTTATCCCAATTCCTATCGCAATGATAGCCATTCACCTACCATTTTATTTATATCTCTACACAATTTTGATTGTTGTTTATTATACTCTTCGCTTTAATGAGATTCAACGGTGGAATTTTGGAAAATGGTTTATAGGATTGCTAACCATCGGAATTATTTCAGTTTTAGGCGTAGGTATCGGGGCTTTCATGTTTGGAAGCAACGTATTCCAAATGTTTGAAAGTCCTCGTGGAAGTGGAGAATTTGCTTATACCAATCAATTGTTATCACAGCCAATTTTAGGTTTGGCAGATTCAGTACAGAGAAGTACCCATTTTATGCGATTGTTTTCAACTAATATGATTGGAAATGCCGAAACTTTTAGAGGTTGGAATAATTATATGGAAGCCCCAATGTTTTACTGTGGTCTATTGAGTTTGGTTACTGTACCACAAGTATTTTATTTTGGAAATCGGAAATCAAAAATTATCTATGGTATTTTGTTAGGATTATGTTTCTGGGTAATGTTATTTCCATATTTCAGGTATACTTTTTGGCTTTTTACAGGAGACTATTACCGAACATTAGGGTTGTTTACTTTATTAGCCCTGCTATATTTGAACATAAGAGCTATTCAAAGCATTATTGAAGAGAAAAAAGTTGGTTTATTGACACTTTTAGCAACAGTAGTTCTTGTGTTGATTATACTTTTTGCATTTGCTCCAGCCGAAAACATCAATAAATCGTTGCAAAAAACTGCTGCTCTTTTAGTTATTACTTATGCAGGAATCATGTACTTGATTTCAAAAAAAATATTGCTAAGTGTTGGAATTGTTGCTTTGTTGTTAGTTTGTATTGGAGAAATGATTTTCTTTTCAAATAATACAACAGTTAATAAAAGGAGTAGAGCAACAAAACAAGAAATGAATGAAGCAAGTAATGGATTTAGAGATGCTACTTTAGATGCTATTGCATATCTAAAAAAGGCAGACCCTTCTCCTTTTTATAGAATAGAAAAAGATTTTACGTCGGGAACAGCCATACATGGAAGTATGAATGATGCAAAAGTACAGGGTTATTATGGTTCTCGTACTTATCAATCATTTAATCAGCTCAATTATGTGCGATTTATGAGAAGTGTTAAATTGTTGAACCCTAAGGATGAAACAGCTTCTCGATGGATTGTTGGTTTAATAAGTTCACCGTTACTTCAGCGGTTGTGTGGAGTAAAATATTACCTCTCTAAAAATCCTGATGCCTTTGCTGCGAATCAAGGAATGAACATGGATTCGGTTGCAACTTTTGGCGAGGTGAGAGTTTTGAAGCTGAAAGATACATTGCCTTTAGGAATTACTTTTGATACTTATATTTCGGAAGATAATTTCGAAAAACTTGATTCAGTAAGTCGGCAGGTAATTTTATTACAATCAATGGCGATAAATAAAGATTTTCAAGCAAAATTAAAAGGCTTTAAAGAAATTACTTCAGTAAATTTACCACCACAAGGCATTACGATTGAAGCACTAAAAACATGGATAGATAAAGCAAAACAAGATACGTTACAAATAAAGGAGTTTTTTCCAAACCTGATTAAAGGCGATATTCAACTTGATGTATCAAAGGTGCTTTTTCTTGCAATTCCACATGATAAAGGTTGGTCTGCAATGGTTGACGGGAAAGTAGCAAACATCGAAAAAGTAGATGCTGGTTTAATGGGTATTCTATTAGAAAAAGGAAATCATAAAATTGAACTAAAATTTGAACCACCCTATGTTCGAGAGGGTACTTATATCTCAATTCTTTCAGTTTTACTTTGGGGAGCTGGTATAGTGTTTTTTTCTTTAAAGAAGAAAAAGAAAAAAAATGAAGAGGCTAAGGTGTAGTTTTCTAAGTTTAAAACATAAAAAATAGATTTTTAAAATCATCAATAATGGTAGAAAAACGTAGTGCAGCAACAATTTTTGTCTTAATTACAGTATTGATTGACTCAATTGGTTTTGGAATAATTATTCCTATAATGCCTTCACTTATTTCAGAATTAGCTCATACCGATGTCAGTGGAGCTGCTCGTTATGGCGGGTTTTTGTTTGCAGCCTACTCGGTAATGCAATTTGTTTTTTCACCAATTGTAGGAGGTTTGAGCGACCAATTTGGTCGAAGACCCATACTTTTAGCATCACTTTTCGGCTTTGGAATAGATTATCTCTTCTTGGTTTTTGCCCCGACAATTACTTGGTTATTTATTGGCCGTCTGATTGCGGGAGTAATGGGAGCAAGTTTCACAACCGCAGCTGCTTATATGGCAGATATTAGTACACCCGAAAAAAGGGCTCAAAACTTTGGAATGATTGGTGCAGCGTTTGGTTTAGGTTTTATCATTGGGCCAATTATCGGGGGAATCGCAAGTGATTTTGGCACAAGAGTTCCATTTATAGTGTCGGGAGTATTAACTTTGTGTAACTTTTGCTATGGATATTTCGTACTTCCAGAATCATTAAAACCCGAAAATCGACGAAAATTTGATTGGAAAAGGGCTAATCCAGTGGGAGCTTTATTGAACCTTCGTCGTTTCCCAATGTTAATTGGGTTGGTATCGGCTTTATTTTTGGTTTATATTTCTAATTTTTCTACGCAAGGTACTTGGTCTTATTTCACAAAAGAAAGATTCAATTGGTCTAATAAAGAAATTGGATGGTCATTGACCTTTATCGGATTTATGATTGCTTTGGTGCAGGGCGGACTTACTCGAATTTTGATTCCAAAATTAGGTACTAAAAATTCAATTTATGCGGGTTTTACTTTTTCAATTTTAGGTTCGTTTGCTTACGCTTTTGCTAACCAAGGCTGGATGATGTACGCAATCATGGTTCCTTTTTCGTTGGGTGGTTTGGCTGGCCCAGCTATGCAGGGAATTATTTCGTCACAAGTTCCTGCCAATGAACAAGGAGAGTTGCAAGGCTCGCTTACAAGTTTGAATAGTGTGGCAGCAATCATTGGTCCGATTTTGATGACTTCACTTTTTTATAAATTTACGGCAAAAGATGCACCAATTTATTTCCCCGGAGCATCATTTATGGCAGCAGCTATCTTGACGGCGATAAGTTTGTTGTTGATAGTCAGAACTTTAAAGAAGAATCCGAGTCATACTGCCAAAACTTAGACACTCAAATACCGCATTAGCATGTCGTAGCGTTCTTGTTCGAGGCTTTCAATGGGTTCGTGGGCGTAGCTCGCCTCTACGATATACCCGAAGCGTTCGAGAGTAGCAATAATAGAAGTGATATTTTCTCGATTAATTTTAAGCGTTAGTCTTGCCGAATCATCGTTAGCATAGTTACTTCCTGAAAAATAACTACTCGTAATTTTTGCATTGTCTGATTCTATCAAACGACTAATTTCGGCAAGTGAATAATCTCTACTTTTGAGCGATACAACTAAAACCGCACCAGGGTCTTGGCTGCCCAAAAGTTCAGCAAACTTACTATATATATCAGTGGCGGTAATTGTTCCAACAAAGTTTAGTTCTTCGTCAACAACCCCAAGTATGTCTAAATGGTATTTGGAAATGACTCCTAAAGATTCATAGATATGCTGATAATCAAATAGATATATTTCAGAAAATTGTAACATCACGTCTATTAACTGCAAATTTTCATCATAATTCATCAACGTTTCTTCGCTTACAATGCCAGCGTATTTGCCATTATTAGCAACTACCAATTGCACAATTCGGTTTTCTTCCATCCAATTTAAAGCATTTCCAACGGTGTCAGAAAGTTTCAAAATCGGCAATTCATGGTTGATAATTTCAGCGGTCGTCATTTTTGTTAATATAGTTTTAATAATAACAACGTATTAAGCCTCCACTTCTGCTTGAACTTTATCAAGAAAGTTTTCAAGATAAACATTAAATTCCGCAGGACGTTCCATCATGGGTGCGTGACAGCATTTGTCAATAAAATATAACTCCGAATTTTGTATTAAACGATTAAATTCAAAACCAACATGAGGTGGTGTAATGGTGTCATTTAAGCCCCAAATCAAGCAAGTTTGTACTTTGATGTTCCGAATCTCTTTTGCAATATTATGTCGTTGAGCCGATTTTGCAATCTGAACAATATTCATACATTTTGGAATACTTGAAGTAATCTCAAAACATTCGTCAATTAATTCTTTAGTAGCCGTATTTGGGTCATAAAAAGTATAACTTACACGCTCTTTGATATACTCATAATTACCACGTTTAGGAAAAGAGCCGCCCATTGTATTTTCAAAAAGCCCCGAACTACCTGTCAAAATCAGTGCTTTGATGCTTTCTTGATGAGCAAGCGTATAAAGTAAGCCAACATGACCGCCCAAAGAATTTCCCAAAATAATAATGTCATCTAATTGCTTAAATGCCACAAATCTTTCAATAAATGCCTGTAAACCTTCCAAACTTGCCTCTCGCATGGGCATATCATAAATAGGCATCACAGGAATAACGATTCTGCAACGATGCTTAAAGCCTTCAATTACATCATCAAAATTGCTCAAAGCCCCAAAAAGACCATGTAAAATGAGTAAAGTATCACCTTGACCCTCGTCAATGTATTTGAATTCTCCCTCTTGTTTTATTTCGTAATTCATTCGCTAATTGTAAATTTCTATTTGTACTGTTTGTTTGTAAAAGCGTGTATATTTGTGTATTCTTTAGCTTTAAGCTATGATCAGACCGTTGATGTAGCAATAATCGTTAGGCTTCTTTTGTTGAAAAGCAAATTTGCTGTAATAACTAAAAAAGTATATTGTATAAAGACTATGGCTTATCGCTAAATGACAAAATAGGGCTTTAAAATCGAATTTTCAAAACTTTTAATTTAAAAACGTCAAACCTTCCATAAAAGTTTATGAATGATTTTTCAACAGTTATCATCGGTGGGGGTATTTCGGGACTAACTTGTGCCAAATATCTCAATGAAAAAGGATGCAGCTTCATACTTTTAGAGGGTTCGGATGCACTCGGAGGGCGAGTAAAGACTGATAAAGTAGACGGTTTTATACTTGATAGAGGTTTTCAGGTTCTGCTAACAAATTATCCAGAAGCTCGTAAAACGCTAAATTACAGCGATTTACGTTTAAAATATTTTGATTCGGGTTCGTTAATAAAAGCTGAAAATGGTTTTATGAAAATGGAGAATCCTTTCCGAAAAAAAATGGCTTATTTCACAATGGCTTTTTCGTCGGTGGGTTCATTGAGTGATAAATTAAAAATTAGAAAGTTTGCTAATGATTTAGCCGAAATTCCTGACGAAGAGTTTTTTCAGATGGAGGCTACTGATACATTGACATTCTTGAAAAATTATGGTTGGAGCGATAAGATGATTGCTAATTTTTTCAAACCCTTTTTTGGAGGTGTTTTTCTTGAAAATGATTTAGTTACATCGAGTAATTTCTTTCAATTTACATTTAAGCAATTTTTTAGAGGCGATACAGCTATTCCTGCGGAGGGAATACAGGCAATTCCTGACCAAATTGCAGAAAAGATTTCAGGCGTAAAGATTCGTCTAAATGCCCGGGTGAGAGGCATTGAAAATAATCAAATTTTTTTGGAAGGGGGTGAAATTCTTACAGCCAATAAAATAGTGTTGGCAACTAACCCGCATACAACTGATAATCTTTTGGGCGAAACTACCAAGCGAGTTTATAATACGACAACCTGTACTTATTTTTCGGCAGAATCTTCGCCATTGCGAGGACAAAAGTTTATTGCATTGAACCCCAATCGTAGAGGAGTAGTGCATAACTTATGCGTGCCAAGCGATATTTCACCAACATATAGTACTTCAGGCAAATCGTTGATTTCGGTCAGTACACAAGGTTTAGAAAAAGTTGATGAACATAGGCTGACGAGCCGAATCAAAAGAGAATTGTTTGATTGGTTTGGAGCTCAAGTAAATGTTTGGCAACATCTTAAAACTTATCATATTCCCGAATCGTTGGTGCAATATCGAGCAGGAATGCCAAATCAAGCATTGAAATTGAATGATAATCTTTACCGTTGTGGCGATTATTTGGCATATCCATCGCTCAACGCTGCTATGCAAACAGGTAGAAAGGTAGCTGAGATGATAACTGAGATGTAGAACTTATTTCGGTGATTTTTTTATTAGATTTGTGAAAATAAACATATTCTAAAATGGATTTAGTAATTAAAAAATACAAATCGTGGCAGGATGTTCCTACAAATGACTTAGAATTTTGGTTGCAAAAAACACCAGAGCAACGCCTTCAAGCAGCAAAAATACTGATTGAAAGAGCTGAAAAATTCTATTATTCAAATCCTAAAAATAAGCCTCTTTATTATGAAGGACGAATATCTAAGTTTCATCCAATTGCTAAATGAGCATGAGGTGGAGTATGTTCTTTTGGGTGGTTATGCTGTAATTGTGCATGGTTATGTTCGCACCACCGCTGATGTTGACTTTCTAATTAACCCTACAATTCAAAATGCTGACAAATTACTTATGGTCATGCTAAAATTTGGTTATGGCCCTTATGATTTTGAGCAATCGGACTTCACACAGCCTAATGTCTGCATTTCACTTGACCGCTATGATGGAAAAATAGAACTTTTGACAGAAACTCTCGGAGTAACTTTTGATGAATGTTTCAAAAATAAATTTGTTTTTGAAACTGAGGGTGTTTCAATCAATGTTATTAGTTTACCAGACTTAATTAAAAACAAGCAGGCGGTTGGTCGCCCTAAAGATTTGGAAGACATAAGAAATCTCCCCAAAACTGAAAATTAATTAACATTAGAAAAACTATCGAAATTAAGTGAAAATCTTTATCGTTGTGGCGATTATTTGGCATATCCATCGCTCAACGCTACTATGCAAACAGGTAGAAAGGTAGCTGAGATGTGAAAGTTTATATTAAACTTGAATAAAAAAAGCAGCCTAAAGATGATTCTTTAAGGCTGCTTTTTTTGTATTTAATGTGAAACGACTATTTTCCAATTTTTTCTAATTTCTTATGAAACTTCCACGAAACAGGAATTGCTTGATTTTTGCGAGCAATACGTAAACGATAGCCACGAGCATTGCCTTCTACCTCCTGAATTCCTCGCATATTTACTACAAAATTTTGGTGCAAACGTACAAACTGCGGGTGAGCCGAAAGTTCTTTTTCTACATTTGCCAAAGAGGTTTGAACAGTTGTTTTTTCAAAACCCATTAAGTTTTGCCAATAAAAATCTGTCGAGTTTTTTGAGGTTTCAGCATAAATCAATTGGTTTGGTAAAAGGCTCAATTTTTGTCCGTTTTCACCAAAAACCAAAACAGGCAATATTTGCTTAGAAGCAGGTAAATTTAAAGAATTTAGATGAGAATTGATTTTATCGGCTGCTGTAGAAAATTGCGTGTGAAATAAATTTTGCTGAATAAAAGTAACCACAACCGCAGGAATAATACAAATGACTAATACTTTCAAAACATCAATAAATGTAAAATTTGAGATACTAAAGTAGTTGCTATAAGCGATAAACAATGAACCTATAATACACATTACAACTGACAGATGAATCACTTGTCGGGCAATTGTCCAATCTTGGTTATCGTAGAAACCTTTTAAGAATTGTGGTAAAACAAACTTTGCAATCAGCATTCCTATAAAAGCTACTAGGCCAAAACCAACCAAATAAAGTGTTTTTGATTCATGGCTAAAGTTTGAAAGTCCAAAAGGCTGAACGCCAACAGCAATGATAGCAACAAAAAGTCCAGCCAAAAGAGAAATAACAAAGCCTCTCATCGAATTGATAGAAGTAGCCATTGGTCGTTTGAAAGAATTAATCAAGGCTACAATTTGCTTACGAATAAAAGCAAAAAACTGACTAATCGCACCGAAAATATTACTAAAAAACTGACTAATAACGCTAAAAATACTACGTAAAATATTCATTGGTAAATTCAATATAGTTTTCATTGGACTCGAAATTTTGGTGTTTTTGAATCAATGTTCAAAAACTATACCAAAAATTGAGGTGCAAAGGTAAGGTTTTTGGCTTGAAAATAACCATATAATTAAAAGTTCGCTCGGAATCGCTAACGTATCAGCTCAATCCAACCTTTAATAGTGCTTGGCGTCTCATCATTTTTGTCTAAACGCTGAATCAGCACTTTCGCTAAATAATAGTACGTACCAGACGGAAGTTCGATTCCATTAGTTGATTTTCCATCCCAATTCAAATTATTTCCACTTGCTTCATATACTTTCGTTCCATTCCTATTATATATTTCAATACTTATGGTCTGAATGAAAGCAGTACAAGTTAAAGGCGAAAATGTGTCATTTTTACCATCACCATTTGGCGTAAAAACGTTTGGTAGCTCAACAGTCGGACAATTATCCTTACATATAATATTGCTTGGGGCACTTTCGATATTTAAGAGATTGACCGCCGTAATGTAATAACATCCTGCAAAACCATCTTGCAAAGGTCGTACGTGTGTGTAAGAGGTTTCAGTTGATGGCACACTTGCCAGTAATTTTGGCTTTTCGTCTTTGTAGCGAGCGTAATAAATATTGTATTTGGAAATATCTTTTCGGCAAATAATTCCTGCCGTACTCAGTGGCGTACTCCATTTGAATTTGTTCGAGAGACTACTTGCCTCACAAATGGCTTTTCGGTCGAGATTCTGACAGTCGATTTCCTCAGAAGTGAAATTTGGTGGACAGGGTGGCGTATTGTCAATCGGTGATCCACACGATACTTGTGAGAAATTATTTAGAAGTCCCAATTGTGGCAGCTTCAAATAAGCACCCACAGTTTCAACTTTATAGCAGTAAGTCGAATCTATTATCAACTGAATCGTGTTTGTTCCATCATCAGGAAAACGGTCAAGACCATCGTCAAAATAAACATAAGTATTTACTGCTTGAACACCAACTTCGGCTATCAAATTAAATGTACCTGGTTTATTTTTAACCTCTCTATAAATTCTATGTTTACGATTATCATTATTCCAAGGTACATTAGCTTGCCAACTTAATTTTACTTTTTGAGCATCCGAAACTGCTGTAAGTCTCACACTACTGGCTGCTTGGCTTTCTGCTAAAATCTTCTCTCCTTCATACAAAAAAGCTACTTTGTAAGTATAACCATTTTGAAAAGTATTTAAAGCTTTATCGACAAAAATAGTATCGGCAAGCTTGTTAACTTTTGTACTAATTGAAGTTATAAGTTGAAAAACGCCACCACTAATACCCGTTGCTCGATAAAGTTTATACTGATAAGGTCCTTTGAAATTTGTTGAATCAAAATTCAGCGGGCGAGTCCATTTTACGGTAATTTGACCATTTTGTATATCTGTTTTATCAATGCTTACATTGGTCATTACAGGGGCAAGTTGAGGTAATTCGCTACCAACACACGCCTCGTTAGAAGGCACGCTCGGAATCGAGACAAAGTCAGAACTTGCCAAACTTGCTACAATACTATAACTGTAAATCTTGCCATTTTGAGTTTTGGTATCAAGAAAAAACGTGTCTTTTACTGAAACCCGTGCCACTTCAACAAAGCCCAACGAAGCAGGTAAGCCCAGTTCACACTGCGAAGGAATATAATTTGAACACCCTTCTTTGCGATAAACTACAATCTCAGCTTTCTGAATATTACAATCGGGGTATAGCTGCCAACGCAATTCGGTTCCTCTTTCAGTATTTTTGGCAATTAAACCACGAGGTCTTGGCGGAATTACTTTTATCTTAACGGTCTTGGTATCAGTCAGTTGCACAGCAAAACGCCCAGGAAAGTCTTCTACTTTAAACAAAACATCATACGCCTGTTCTCGCACATGTTTACAATTAGTTTCCCAAGTAAAAGTACCTTCGGCGGGGCTTTTTTGTGTTTGATTAAGAGGTGTAAACTTAGCTTCGAGCGGAAATACATAGCTGGTATTTACTCCGCTGGCATCACGGTTATAAACACCACTATTAGTTGTTATTTTTAGGTTACTATTGTCTTTATCTCTGGCAGAAACTTTAAACTCAACTTTTTGTCCAGCTTCCACACAAATCTGATTTGGCACAGTCAATAAGGGTCTATTATTAGGTGTTTCTACAACAATAATTTGCATATCCCTCGTAATTTCTCCGATTTTTGCATATTTTCCATCAAATCCCTTTCGCCATTCTTCCACAATAAATGCCACATTTATTTGATATTGAGGTGTTGTAAACTTTCCAGGAGCGTCCCAAATCAAATCTCCTGTAATGGGGTCAATTTTAAAAACAGATGCTCCCGAACCATCTTCGGTCAAGAGTGGCTGTCCCAACGAAGCGGGATCTTTATAACCAGTAATAAATTCACCCAAACCCGAACCTTCGCCAAAATCTCGTTTTGGAGTCGTCAGTCTGTAAGCCAAACTATCACCGTCAGCATCAAAAGCACCTGGATTATGAATAAATCTTTTACCAACACCAGCCGTATCAATAGGAATATTCAACAAAACAGGTGTATTATTTAAGCCCAATGCACCATTTACTACAATTGTGGTTTCTACAAAAAAGCTAAGTTCGTCTGTTCTTCCAGGGAGGTTTACTGTATTTGCATTGCGATTGGTAATGGCACAGGTAATGGTATATTTTCCTTGAGCAGGAAATGTAAATGTTGTATCATAAACATTACACATAGTGGAGGCATTGATAAGAAATTTTTTCTTACGTTTTACATCATAAAGAGGCACGCCTGTAACACCAAAGTAAAATTTTACAAAATTTTGCCCTTCGTTTGCCTGTACGCCATTAATTTGGTCGGTATAAGTCGTGAGCGTAACACGATAGGTAAGAGTTGTATTTGAAATTCGCTTCGCAGTGATTTCACCTGCTCGTAAGTGGGTAGCGTTTGCGTGGAATAACGACAAAAGACTAATAATAAAAGTAAATATTGTAAACTTCAAAGCTTTCATAAGCAAATGATTAGGTTTTCTGTAAATATAAACGAAAAAAACAACGCTGTTGTGTGAAAAATGACCATAATTTTTGAAAACAATTTTACAAAACAAGAAGTTTGATTTATTAAACAACATTAATCAATAAAAAAGTACCTTATTTTTATTGATTCTAAATTGTTTGTGGCTTACTTTTGAGGATTGAAAGTAATTGTACTTTTCAAAGGAATCGTAGATTTCTCAATTGTCAATCAAAATTCGTAAATAAGGCTATGTCTTGGCTAACAAAAACATTTTCAAGCTCAATAGGGAAGAAAGTTCTCATGTCATTAACAGGGCTATTTCTTTGTACTTTTCTATTAGTACACCTCGTTGGAAACTTACAACTTTTTAAAGATGACGGTGGTTACGCGTTTAATAAATACGCTGTATTTATGACAACGTTTCCATTGATTAAAGTGGTTTCTTATGTCAATTATGCTTTGATTCTATTTCATGCTTTTTGGGGACTTTACCTCGAATTTCAAAACCGCAAGGCTCGTCCAATACGTTATGCTGTTTCAAATAACTCATCGTCATTTTCGAGTCGCAACATGGCTATTCTTGGTACAATTCTATTGGTTTATATTGTTGTTCACATGAGTGATTTCTGGTACAAATTTCATAATGAGCCACTTCCTTATGCTCAATATACTGAAAATATAAATACAGGTGTAATTATAACCGAGCAAATGCCAAGCACTTACACACAAGAAGTGAAAATGGTCGAAATGAGCAACCAAGCGGCTGGTACACATACAGTTATCTTGAAAGATTTATATAAGGAGGTAGGGGTTTCATTTCAAAATCCTTTGTTGGTAATTCTTTATATTTTAGGAATGTTTGCCGTGGGATATCATTTATATCATGGTTTTCAAAGTTCATTCCAAACATTAGGTTGGAATCACCCAAAATATACCCCTTTGGTTAAGTTCATCGGAACTTGGGTTTTTGCTATTGCAATTCCAATTGGCTTTGCGGCAATGCCGATTTTCTTTTATGTACAACATTTAATGGGTAATTGATTTTAATAGACTAATTGATAGAAATAAGATGTCAAATAAATTAGACGCCAAAATCCCAGAAGGTGCAATCTCGGACAAATGGACAAAGTATCGCTCAACTGTACCTCTCGTAAATCCAGCTAATAAGCGTAGTTTGGAAATTATTGTGGTTGGTACAGGTTTAGCAGGAGCATCGGCTGCTGCTACATTAGCCGAAATGGGCTATAAAGTTAAAGCATTTTGTTTTCAAGATTCACCTCGTAGAGCTCACTCAATTGCAGCACAAGGTGGAATAAATGCTGCCAAAAACTATCAAAATGATGGTGATTCGGTTTATCGTCTGTTTTATGATACCATCAAAGGTGGCGATTATCGTTCGAGAGAAGGAAACGTACATCGTTTGGCAGAAGTTTCGGGCAGTATCATTGACCAATGTGTAGCTCAAGGCGTACCGTTTGCCAGGGAATATGGTGGACTTTTATCAAACCGTTCGTTTGGTGGAACACAAGTACAACGTACTTTCTATGCCGCAGGACAAACAGGACAACAGTTGTTACTCGGAGCATATTCTGGTTTAGAGCGTCAAGTTGGTATCGGTAATGTAACTATGTATACCCGCCACGAAATGCTCGAAGTAGTAACGATTGACGGAAAAGCTCGTGGAATTATTGCTAAAAACTTAGTAACAGGTGAGTTGGAGCGTCATTTCGGACATGCAGTTCTGCTTTGTACAGGTGGTTATGGAAACGTATTTTACCTTTCTACCAATGCAATGGGTAGCAACGTAACCGCCGCTTGGAAAGCCCACAAAAAAGGAGCAAATTTTGCTAATCCTTGTTATACACAAATTCACCCGACTTGTATTCCAGTATCGGGCGACCACCAATCGAAACTTACTTTGATGTCAGAATCATTGCGTAACGATGGTAGAATTTGGGTGCCGAAAAAACAAAATGATACTCGTTTAGGAAATGATATTCCAGAAGAAGAAAGAGATTATTACTTAGAGCGTCGATACCCTGCTTTTGGAAACTTAGTTCCTCGTGATATTGCCTCACGTGCCGCCAAAGAGCGTTGCGATGCAGGTTATGGTGTAGGTGCATCAAAAATGGCAGTTTATCTTGATTTTGCTTTCGCAATTGACCGTTATGGCAAAATCGAAGCAAATAAAAAGAATATCCACGATGCCTCAGAAGACCTAATCAACGAAATGGGTAGGGCAGTAGTCAAAGAAAAATACGGTAACTTGTTTGATATGTATAAGCAAATTACTGGCGAAGACCCTTACGTTTTGCCAATGCGTATTTATCCAGCGGTTCACTATACAATGGGTGGACTTTGGGTTGATTATAACTTAATGACAAATGTACCAGGTCTATACGCTTTGGGCGAAGCTAATTTCTCTGACCACGGTGCAAACCGTTTGGGTGCAAGTGCTTTAATGCAAGGTTTAGCCGATGGTTATTTTGTTATTCCTTATACAATTGGTTCGTATCTTTCAAACGAAATTCGTACAAAATCAATTCCAACTGACCATCCAGCCTTTGTTGAAGCCGAAAAATTGGTTCAAGAAAGAATCAATACATTAGTAAATATTAAAGGAAAGCAATCTCCCGAATCATTCCACAAGCGTTTGGGAAAAATCATGTGGGAAAAATGTGGAATGGCTCGCAATGCCGAAGGTTTGAAAGAAGCAATTACAGACATTCAAGCCTTGAAAAAAGAGTTTTGGTCAGACTTACGTATCTTGGGTGATGCCGATGAGTTTAACCCTGAGTTAGACAAAGCAGGTCGTGTTGCTGATTTTATCGAACTCGGAGAATTAATGTGTGTTGATGCTCTTAATCGTAATGAATCTTGCGGAGGACACTTCCGTGAGGAATACCAAACCGAAGAAGGAGAAGCACTGCGTGACGATGAAAACTATATGTATGTAGCCGCATGGGAGTATGATGGTGAAAGCAAGTGGAATCTGAATCCAGAACCATTAGTTTACGAAAACATCAAAATTGCTCAACGTAGTTATAAATAAACCGCTTGCCCCAAAGGGGTGAATTCAAAATATTTAACTTTATGTCTGAAGGAAATATGAATTTGACGCTAAAAGTTTGGCGTCAAAAAAATAAAAAAGTAAACGGTAAACTTGAAACTTACCAAGTTGCAGGCATTTCAGAAGATATGTCGTTTTTGGAAATGTTTGACGTTTTAAATGAACGTCTCGTTTCGGAAGGCACAGAACCAATCGCATTCGACCATGACTGCCGTGAAGGAATATGCGGAATGTGTAGCATGCACATTAATGGAAAACCACATGGGCCTTTGCAAGGCGTAACAACCTGTCAGCTGCACATGCGTAGTTTCAAAGATGGCGATACTATAGTAGTTGAGCCTTGGAGAGCCTCCGCTTTTCCAGTTGTAAAAGATTTGGTTGTTGATAGAAGCTCATTTGACCGCATTATTGCATCAGGTGGTTATATTTCTGTAAATACAGGGAATGCCCAAGACGGAAACTCATTGCCAATTCCGAAAGACGATGCCGATAAGGCATTTGCGGCTGCGGCTTGCATTGGTTGCGGAGCGTGCGTTGCTGCTTGTAAAAATGCGTCGGCAATGTTATTTGTTTCGGCAAAAGTTTCGCAATTAGCTTTATTGCCACAAGGACAACCAGAGCGTCAAGACCGTGCAAAGAAAATGGTAGCTCAAATGGATTTCGAAGGATTTGGTTCTTGTACAAATACAGGTGCTTGTGAAGCCGAGTGTCCAAAAGAGATTTCTCTCGAAAACATCGCTCGTCTAAATCGTGAATATCTTGGAGCAAGCTTAGGTTCTACGAACTAAGAGTATATATAAATATCAAAAGCCCTATTTTTTGCAAATTTTTGCAGAAAATAGGGCTTTTTGTTTAAAAGAATGGATTACAGGTGTACTTGCTTTATCAAGATTATCTATCGCATTTCTTATATTATGAGTTATTTAATTCCACAACGTGCCATCCAATCCCAAAACAATACCCATCCAAAGCCCAATAATGTATACAATTATGCTCAATATAATAGCAACTATCTTTTTCAAGCTACCTCGGTAACGCAGATAATCCATAAAGTAATAAAATGCCCCACCCATTGCACCAGCGAAGGGAACTATTATTAAAGGTCTAATCATCCAAAACTTTCCCCATTCTGGATTAGGTTTTCCAGCTCCAAAAAGAAAAATCGTGATTAGGATTAATCCAATACCGGCACCCAAAAACATTCTCTTACCTAATGAAGCTGGATGAATAGGCTTTGTCGTCAAATTGTTGCTCTGTGTCATGATAATTGAGTTTTATAATTTACAAATAGTTTTTTAATTAAAAAGTACTTTGAATTACAAAGTAATCATGAATACTCGAATTATACAAGATATATTTTTAAAAAAAATCATAAGATAGTTTGTTAAGAAAAAGAAAATGATTTTATGTGGAAAGCAATTTTTTACTTTTGAAGTTTACCTTTTACTTGTTTCGATATTAAAATACCAATTTATAATTACAGTTAACAGTCACATAGATGCGAAAATAATAAATTAAATAAAAATAAATACCCCGAAAGCTCGACAATCTGCCAGTTTTCGGGGTATTTATTTTATGAAGAAAAACATTTGAATATATTCGTTCATTCAAACATTCACTCATTGAAAACTATCTTTAAGCATAAGTATTCAACATTACCGGCATTACAAGCATCAAAGTATCTTCATTTTCTGTTTTTTCAACAGGAATAATCAAACCAGCACGATTTGGCTGCGACATTTCCAATGAAATATTCTTTACGCTCAAGTTATTCAACATTTCAATTAAAAACTTAGCATTGAAACCAATCTCCATTTCTTCTCCGTCATATTCGCAAGAAAGCTTTTCAGTAGCTTCATTCGAGTAGTCTAAATCTTCTGCCGAAATTACCAATTCATTTGCCGAAATCTTCAAACGAATCTGATGCGTAGTTTTGTTTGAATAAATTGAAATTCGTTTCAATGTACTCAACAATTCCGTACGTTCGATGCGTAATTTATTTGGATTGCTTTGCGGAATCACATTTTCGTAATCCGGGAAACGTTCATCAATCAAACGACAAATCATCTTTATATTTCCAAAACTGAAAAAAGCATTAGAACTACTAAATTCAGCTTTTACTGGTAATGTTTCACCAGGAAGCGATGATTTTAATAAATTTAGAGCTTTGCGAGGCAAAATCATCGAAGTTGCGTTCGGAGATTTAATATCTTCACGACGGTAACGAATCAAACGATGCCCGTCAGTTGCCACAAAAGTAGTTGCATCGTCAGAAACTTGAACAAAAACGCCTGTCATTGCAGGACGTAAATCGTCGGTGCTTGTTGCAAAAATAGTATTTGCAATAGCTGAACCGAGCATATCAGAGTCCATTTCTATGCTAAAGTTGCGATTTACTTGCGGAACACGGGGAAAATCCAGCGGATTTTCCCCAGCCAATTTGTAGCGACCATTAGCTGTTACCAATTCTGTTCCGAAAGTTTCTTCATCAATATTTATCTGAATAGGTTGCTCAGGCAAACTACGCAAAGTATCCAACAACAAACGGGCAGGCACAGCAAATGCACCTTTATCACGAGATTCCACTTCAAACTCAGTAATCATAACAGTTTGCATATCCGATGCCGTAACAGTCAAGTTTTCCTTATCTAATTGAAACATAAAGTTTTCAAGAATCGGGACAATTGGATTACTGGCAATTACGCCGTTAATAGTAGAAAGATGTTTCAGTAAAGAAGAGGACGAAATAATAAATTTCATGGGTTTTTATTAGATTTTGCTATTAAAACTTCATTATTCAAAACTTATTCACGAAAATTATGCCAATTTTTTCGGCACGAGATAAGTTAGCAAATTTAGTAAAAAAATATGAATCTACCCAAAGGAAATTTGGTCATTACTACAAAGCATTTAATCCACTTTGTACTAAAGTTTTGGCAAGTAAAGCAAATTTTATACGGTCAGGAACACGAATACGTTCGTGTTGAATGCGGTTAGCAGAAGTTCGTTTGATACAATCAAATAACTTTAAGTAATAAACGTAAGCAAGATACACACCTTTTCTTGCTCCGTCAGGTAACCCAATAATACCTCGGTAAGCATTATCAAAATCTTTCTGAATATCGGCTTCAATGATTTTCTTTGCTTCAATACCAAAATCATTAAAATCTACGCCTGGGAAATAAACCCTGCCACGTTCGCTAAAATCACTTTTTAAATCTCGCAAGAAATTAACCTTCTGAAAAGCAGCCCCTAAACTTCGAGCATCGGCTTTTAATTTATCATATAATACTTGGTTGCCTTCACAAAAAACTCTTAAACACATCAATCCAACCACTTCTGCCGAACCATATATATATTCATCGTAACCACTATCGTCATACACTACATTAAACAAATCCATTTCCATACTATGCAAAAATGCTGCTATAAGTTCACTCTCAATTTTGTATTGATGAACTACTTTTTGAAAGGAATGTAAAACAGGATTTAAACTAATGCCTTCTTCAATAGATCTAAACGCCTCATATTTATAGCGATCAAGCAAAACTTTTTTGTCAAAATCATGAAAAGTATCTACAATTTCATCGGCATAGCGAACGAAACCATAAATAGCGTAGATAGGACCATGAAATTTTCGGTCGAGGGTTTTTATTCCTAACGTAAACGAAGTACTGTAAAGCTCGGTGATGAGCTTACTACATCCAAAGGTAGTTTTTTCGTACAAATCAAGCATTACTTTTCTATTCAAAACGGTTGGGAAACTGACTTATTAATATTTTTTTGCAAAATTCGACACATTAATTCTTTGTTATTACACAATTATCATTGTAAAACATTTTTTACTCTATGATAAATGTTTATTTTTATAAACAAGAGAAATTTAAAACTGTTTAGAATTGAGCAATATAAATTTAGTAATATCTTGCTCAACTTGTTTAAAAATTCTTAAACTCCTTCACGATTTGTTGTGCCACAACCAAACCAGAAATTAATGACGGTGGAACCCCAGGCCCAGGAACCGTCAATTGCCCTGTATAATATAAGTTCTTTACCTTCTTGTTTTTCAAACTTGGTTTCAAAAACGCTGTTTGAAATAAGGTGTTTGCCAAGCCATAAGCATTTCCTTTAAAAGAGTTGTAGTCCTCCTTAAAATCACTTACTGCGAAACTCCTTTTAAAAACCACATGATTCCTGACATCATGCCCCACGTACTTTTCAAGGCGTTCCATCACAATTTTATAATATTTTTCACGAATTTTCTCACTATCTTCCAAATCTGGAGCAATCGGAATCAAAATAAATAAATTTTCATAACCTTTTGGAGCAACACTTGCATCAGTTTTTGATGGAGCAGAAGCATAAAATAAAGGTTTTGATGGCCATTTAGGATTTTCGTAAATTTCGTCGGCATGTAGATTGAAATCTTCATCAAAAAACAAATTATGATGGGTCAATTTTTCTACTCGACGATTAACACCTAAATAAAACAAAAGTGATGAAGGAGCCATCGTTCGGTTATTCCAATATTTCTCACTGTAATTTCGATACTCAGTATCCAATAACTTACTTTCAATATGATGGTAATCAGCTCCCCCCACTACCACATCAACTTCATACTCATCTTTATTAGTAATGACTTTTTTCGCCAAACCTTTATCTACCAATATACGAGTTACTGGCTCGTTCAGTTTGATTTTTACACCTTTCTCTTTTGCAACAGCTACCATTCCTTTCACAATTTCATGCATTCCGCCCACAGGATACCAAGTTCCAAGAGCTATTTCTGCATAATTCATCAAACTATATAATGCAGGAGTATTCTGAGGAGTAGCTCCCAAAAACAAAATTGGAAATTCCATTAACTTCAAAAGGCGTTCACTTTTAAAAAACTTTCGAATATGATTACCAAACGACGCAAACAAATCTAAACTAAAAGCTTTAGATACCAAACGAAAATCAAAGAACTCAGTAATCGAAATACTAGGTTTCCATACAAACTCGCCAATACCTACATCATACTTATACTTAGACTCGGAAAGGAAATCGGCTAATCGTTTACTACTGCCAGTTTCAATGCTCTCAAAAAGCTTTTCGAGTTCTCCCATATTAGCGGGTAAAGAAATTTCATCTTGAGTATCAAATATAACTTTATATGAAGGGTCAAGCCTTATCAAATGATAATAGTCTGAAGGCTTTTTATTAAACTCCGCAAAATACCTTTCAAAAATATCAGGCATCCAATACCAACTTGGACCCATATCAAATGTAAAACCTAGTTCCTCAAAAACCCTCGCTCGCCCGCCTGCCATCGAGTTCTTTTCCAAAATCGTTACATCATAACCTTCATCAGCCAATTTTGTTGCTGCCGAAAGCCCAGCGAACCCAGCCCCAATTACAATTACTTTTTTCATAAATAAACTTGAACATTATTACTGGTAAAGACTACCATATTATTGAGGCTATATATATAGTAGTAAGAATGAATTACAAAGATGATATAAATATTGATTTATTAACCGTACCAAGCATGAAACTTCTTATCCTAAAACGTTTATTATTGAAAGTTGTTTAAATTCACCCTTCGTACAGAAGGTTTGGTGCTATTTTTTTGTTTTGAGGTGAGAAGGCAGTATTTATTTACAGGACAATAGGAAGAACTTGTTGTATTTTTTGGTTGGGTATAATTTGTAATAGGTTGATACTAAGGAGGTCATTGAATTGGGGTAATAAATATTTTTAGAGGTGGTATTGTATTTTTAAAAAAGGTTCTTACCTTTGCACTCCCAAACAGAAAGAGCAATAGACCGAGCGTTACGCAGCAATAGCATGGTAAACGGAGTTAATTAAAATGGAAGTTAGGGATTAATGATAATAGTAAGACGACCGAGCGTTACGGAGCAAGAGCATGGTAAACGGAGTTAATTAGGATTAGAAATAAAGGTAAAATAAAGT
>NZ_JAYWCU010000098.1:0-18657 GCF_043780375.1 Emticicia sp.
TAATAAATCCATCCTAAGAGAAAAATTGACTAAAAACTGGAAGTTAATACCAGCAATATTTAAGTAACCTTTTTTTTTATGAACAAACCCTGTGTAAGACATATAATAAAAATGAAAAAGTTAATTTATTTAGTATTATTCATGCCTATTTTATCATTGGCACAAATGCGACCAGGTGGCGGTGGACAGCGTATTCAAAAAATTCAATCGGCAAAAATTGGCTTAATTACCGAGCGACTTAACCTTACACCCGACCAAGCTCCGCAGTTTTGGGCTGTTTATAACGAATATGAGGCTAAAAAAATCGAATTCAAAAAGAGCATTCGTCGCACCATGGAAGAGGCTACCTCACTGGCTACAAGTGATGATAAAATTATTGCTGCTCAGAGACAAGTTGTTTCGCTTCGCCGAAAAGAACTTGATTTAGAAGAGGAATACATGAGCAAAATTTTGAAAACAATTACACCACGTCAATTTTCTGAACTCAAACGCACTGAAGCAAATTTCAATAAGATATTATTAGAAAAACTTAACGAAAAAGACGACAATTGATAAAAATAGTTTTAATACACAACAAAAAAGGTCAAGTTCAGAAGAGTTTGACCTTTTTTATTACGAGAATAGAAAATTACGCATGATTTTTAACTAATTTTGCACAGAAATTATTCCTTTTAAGATGCAAAATCCAATCAATAAAAGCAATCGTCTCAATAATTTGAGTTATGCCATCCGTGGGCCCGTTTTCGAAAAAGCACAACAACTGGAAGCAATCGGACAAAAAATTATCAATCTTAACATAGGAAATCCAGCACCGTTTGGCTTCGATGTACCCGACGAGATTGTTTATGACATGATTATGAATATTCGTAATGCACAAGGTTATGTGCATCATTTGGGTATTTTTGCCGCTCGAAAAGCTATCATGCACTATACGCAACAGATTGGTGTACATGGCGTTACAATTGATGATATTTTTATTGGGAATGGCGTAAGCGAACTCATAGTAATGACGATGCAAGCTTTACTTAATGATGGTGATGAAATTTTGATTCCTTCGCCCGATTATCCACTTTGGACAACCTCAGTGGCACTTTCAGGTGGAAAACCTGTACATTATCTCTGTGATGAAGAATCTGACTGGAACCCTGATTTAGATGATATTCGTAGAAAAATTACCAGGAAAACTAAGGGAATTGTTATTATCAATCCAAATAATCCAACTGGAGCTGTTTATGAAAAAGACATTTTAGAAGGAATTATGAAAATTGCTGCGGAACATAATTTAATAGTTTTTGCTGACGAGATTTATGACAAAATCCTCTTTGATGGAGCAAAACATATTCCGATGGCATCATTGAGCGATGATGTTTTTGTGATGACTTATGGTGGTTTGTCAAAAAATTATCGTGCCACTGGTTTTCGTGGCGGTTGGGTAATTATGAGTGGAGCAACACACCGAGCAAAATCTTTTGTTGAAGGTTTTACACTTTTGGCAAGTTTGCGTTTATGTGCCAATGTACCTGCTCAATATGCCATTCAAACAGCTTTGGGAGGTTATCAGAGTATTAATGACTTGGTTGCTCCAAGCGGTCGTTTGTGCAAGCAACGAGATTTAGTGCATTATAAAATGACCGATATTCCAGGCATAACTTGTGTAAAACCTAAGGGTGCACTGTATTTATTTCCAAAAATAGATTTACGAAAATTCTCATTCAAAGACGATGAGCAATTTACGTATGATCTACTTTGTGAACAAAAAGTATTAGTTGTGTCAGGCACCGGCTTTAATTATACAAAACCAGATCATTTCAGGATTGTTTTCTTGGCATCAACTGAAGAATTGGAAACTGCATCTGGCAAAATTCGTAATTTCTTAGATCATACCCGTATGAGGGTTGATGAAATGGAAATGGCATAATTTAATTGGGGTTTTGAATTATTTCTTAACATCCACATTCATAATTCATAATTCAATAAAATGCTTCATCTCGGAATAAAAAACACTTTACGCATCCTCAGAGGTACAACCGTTGGAATGTTTTTGGGCGATAACGAAGAAAACGATGTGCTTCTTCCAAAAAAATATATCCCCGAAGATGCCATCGTAGGAGATGATATCGAGGTATTTATCTATAAAGATTCGGAGGATAGGGTTATTGCAACTACGCTCGAACCTAAAATCCAACTAAATCAATTTGCTTATCTGCAAGTTAAGGCTGTTACAGCAATTGGGGCATTCTTAGATTGGGGTTTGGAAAAAGATTTGTTTGTTCCGTTCAGAGAGCAAAACAAAATGATGGAAGAGGGCAAATGGTACGTTGTTTTCTTGTATTTGGATGATGAAACCGACCGTTTGGTCGCTTCTTGCAAGGTAAATCGCTATTTCGAGAAAGAAAACATTGATTTAACAATCGGGCAAGAAGTTAATTTATTGGTTTTTGAAGAAACAGATATGGGACTCAACGTAATTATTGATGGCAAATATAAAGGTCTAATTTACGAAAATGAGATTTTCCAACGAATAAAAATAGGTACTCGTACAAAAGGTTACATCAAAAATATTAGAGAAGATAATCGAGTTGATGTAAGTTTACAAAAACAAGGCTATGAAAATATAGAACCTAATGCCGAACTTATTCTTACAAAACTCAAAGCTAATAATGGTTTTTTAGATATTACTGATAAAAGTGATGCTAATTATGTGATGTACCAATTGGAAATGAGTAAAAAAACTTTCAAAAAGGCTGTGGGTGCATTATATCGTCAGCGGTTAGTACGATTAGAAGAAGATGGCATCTATTTAATATAGATTTTTAGATACGAGAAATACTACAACAAAAAACCTCAAATAGTTGATTATCAACTATTTGAGGTTTTTTGTTGTTCCTCTTAAATCTCGTATCTAAAATCTCGAATCTTGTTTTCTCTATTTGTTCAACTCTGTAGCCAAAACCATTCTGATTTTTAATTTTGCTCCGAGCGACATTGCATCTACTAAGTCTTGCACAGTAAGCGAACTTTCGGCACGAAGCACCACAGTTGGTTCTTCCATTCCCTGCACAGCAAGAATCAATCTTTCTTCCAATTGCGGAAATGGAACGGGTGTACTATTAATATAATAAACTTTATCTTTAGTAATTGTAAGCGAAATTGGCTGTTTACTCACATCATGTGTTGATTTTGAAGACTTTGGCAACAACAATTTAATCACATTTGGATTGCCCAATGTTGAAATAATTAAGAAGAACAACAGCAAAAAGAACATAATATCGTTCAGTGATGATGTTGATACTTCGGCTTCAAACCTTCTTTGTCTTTTAAGTTTCATAAATTAGACGACGGTCTATAGTTTTAATACCAAAATTTAATTTTCAAAAAATTCATGGCAATATTTTGTAAATATTTATACTGCCGGCTGTGGTCTTTGGACTATCGACTATCTTACAGGCTCATTTAAGGTATCAAGAAAATCCATTACAGTAGCTTGCAGATGAATACCAAATTTATCAATCATCATATTAATTCCATGGTAACCAATGTATCCTACCAAACCAACCACCAAGCCTGAACATGACGAAATCATTTTTTCGTATAAACCATTAGCAATGATTTCGATGGTAAAATTTCCTGTTGTACCAATATCATAAAATATACGAATAATACCCAAAATTGTACCAATAAAGCCTAAAATTGGAGCAATACCAGCGATAAGTCCGAGATAACCCATATTTTTTTCCATTTTCGAAACTTCAAGGTTCGACTGAATCTCCATTGCACTTTCAATATCTTTTACTGGGCGACCAATACGAGTAATACCTTTTTCCAAAATTCTGGCAATTGGTAAATTTGTGCTTTTGCAAAGTGTTGCTGCTGTACGCAAATCTCCTCTCAAAATATTATCTTTCAATGAGCGTAAAAACCCAAAATCAATATTAGAAGCCGCCTTAATAAAGAGGTAGCGTTCGATAATGAAAAATAATGCTATAAAAAGCAAAAATAAAATTGGGTAGATAACAATACCCCCTTTCAATAGTAAACTTAAATAATTGATAGATTGTGCATTGGCGGCAGTTGCCGTAGAATCAACTTGAAGCAAAATCGTTTGTAGCATAAGGTCGAGAATGTAGGTTTCCGTTATTAAACTTTAAATTTGATAAATTTAGTATGCAAAAATACATTTTTTTCTTGAAAAACATATTTAGTTCTAACTTGAGAGCAATTCGCAGTTGTAATGCTGAATTCGGGGTGATTGTAACTAAAG
This sequence comes from Emticicia sp., assembly GCF_043780375.1. Classification (GTDB taxonomy): domain Bacteria; phylum Bacteroidota; class Bacteroidia; order Cytophagales; family Spirosomataceae; genus Emticicia. The sequence goes on from NZ_JAYWCU010000098.1 coordinate 4,262, forward strand.
CAATGTTTTTTTAACTCATAACTAATTAAGCCCCCATTGATTTGAGTGCTATTTTCATATTTTCCATTTGTCGTTTTTTCTGAAGTATCACTGGTGCAGCTACTCTTTCTTTGCAATCGAATAAACGGCAACGCTCGCAAGTTTGATTTACTTCTCTGGATTGAATTTTAGGGTCAGCCAAAAATTTAAACTTACTTCGCAAATTATCATTCAACTCAAAACCCATTGTAACACTAATATTGAGATGCGAAATAATATTCAAAGGGCGTGCCATCGACATTACAAAATATTGGTCAGCGTCCACATAATTAGATATTTGAACACGCACCAAAGGCTCTTTGTATTTACCATTTTGTTGTAAATTAGATACTTCATCCAAAATATTGAGCGAAATCCAGCGACGGCAGTAATGTTCTTTCTGTGTTTCGTGTGGATTATGTTTTTTTGCCAAATGCATTTCTTTAGTCAAATGATACTCTTTTTGACCTGAAGGTGATTCAAAACGAAGAAAAAATATGCCATCAATACCAAAATATTTTGGCAAGACATTACTAATTCGATGATAAAGAGTTTCGGGAGTTGCTTGGAAATAGTCGGCTAAATCAATTAAAGATTTGTCATTCCAAGTTTCTTGATTAAACATCTTTGTTAACTTTTCAATCAATTTTTCTTTCCGAATCAAAATTGCCCCTGCAAAATATGAAGCATTAAAATTATTCAAAACTTGGTCAAAAGATTTTACTTCTACCCAAGACGAGGTATAAGGTCGGTCTTTTATTTTCATAAACAAGAAGCCCAATTCTCTGCCCAATGTAAACGCTCTTTGGTCGGAAGTGATACGTTTATTGATTAGAAGTGTATGTGTTTTTGGCATGAAAACCGAGCGAATATTAACAATATCTGGATAATCTTCTTCGTCGAAATATTTTATTGTAAAACCGTATTTATCGGTTAATAGATTCGATAAATAATATTCATCGATTTGCTGATCAGCAGACACCTTATTTTCTGTCAAAAACCTATCAACTTCTTCTTCAATTTCAGGGAAATAATTATCGTGCATTTCTTGATATGAACGCAAAACTGCAAAGTAAAACTGCTCAACCGACATATTATAACTTCGGCCAATTTCGATGATGGTGCTAATAAAAGCACTCAACTTAGTTGGGGCATCAGACAATAATTCAAGCAAATCGGCGGGTGAAATACCAAAAATTTCGAAGGGTAGTTCTGTTAAGAAATTTGAGCGAAGCAATTCAGAAATTGGCTCTAATTTTTTGTTGAGTTTGAGCGAAACTAAGGTGTCATAATCAACACCCATAGCTTCGGCTAATGCCACAATTTTATCAGATTTTGGGTACTTTTTTCCTTTTTCAATTTCATTGATGTATGACATTGAAAGTCCCGATTTTTGAGCAAGTTCAGTGAGCGACATTGTTTTATCGAGACGTAGTTGCTTGAGTTTTAGTCCAAATACAAGGCGAATATTATCAGTATTAAGGCTCATTGATAGTTTTAGGATTTCTTTAGTTTATGAGGAAGTGGTGGCAAAAGTTAAATTTAAGGCAAAATCTTATATTATTGGGCAAATAAAATTAACATAATCGCCCAATCACAGGAAATAAAAAATTATTTGGTACTCATAAAACAAGTTTTAAGCGATACCAACGTCTTTTTTATCATCGTTTGGTTTCTAATGTCTAATAATTAAGAATAAAGGTAACAAAAATGTGCAAATTTTAAGTAATTTTCTTGAAAAAACACAAAAAAGCATTTGGTAATTAGCAAATACTCCTACTTTATCATCAACCATTTTTAAACAAACTCTCTTTTTTTAACTGTTTACCGGAGATTTGCAAAACAGCTTCTTTTTAAAAAAAATCATATATTTATTCATTCAGTACTGTAAAAATTAAGACAATAAAGACAGATATTTATTGAACAATTCATCGAAATTCTCTCAAATTGACATTCTTCTTAAATAGTTTGATACATTTCAGTAAGTTTACTTTCAATAATCTACTAAAAAAAATACAAAAATTACAGTTCAATCAATCGAAACTTTTCATCTTCAAAAAGCGTTTAATAAAATAATCAAATAATATTTTTTAGATGAATTGGCATAAGATTACCGAAGAAGAACAATTAGAAGAAATTAAGCAAGTATCACACAATCGACCAGTTATGATTTTGAAACACAGCACAACTTGCTCCATAAGTGCAACCGCATTGGCTAGATTAGAAAGATCATGGAAAGACGATCAAGCAGGAAGACTACAACCTTACTATTTAGATTTATTAAAATATAGATCTATTTCAAAAAAAATCGCAGACACTTTCAATGTAGAACACGAATCGCCTCAAATATTGATTATTAAAGATGGCAAATCTGTTTATGATGCCTCACACTTTGATATTCGTTTTGATGAAATAATTTCCAAGATGTGAGATTCGAGATATTGGTCTTTAACTCTAAAAAGCTCCTATCTCGAATCCGGTATCTTCCATTTAAGAAATCCATTCAAAATTGAAAACTTGTTCAATATCGGGGTGCAAACTCAGTGATACAGGGCAAGTATGAGCTGCTCTTATATATTTTGCTTTTACTTCATCAGAAAGCTCTTGGGGAGTTTTCATAGTAAAATCCAGTTCAATACGAATGATTTTGCGAGGAAGTTCGACAGACATAGTCTTAGTAATTTTGATTTCCGAACCTCTAAAATCTATCTCATCACGGCTTGCTACAATTCCCATAATTGTCATGGCACAACTTCCCAATGAGGTAGCCGCCAAATCAGTTGGCGAAAAAGCTTCTCCTTTTCCATTATTATCAACTGGAGCATCTGTAATTATTTTTTCTGCTGAGGCAAGGTGTGTGGCTTCGGTACGTAAATCGCCCAAATAAGCTATTTTTGAAGTTGGCATTTTATCTAATGTTAATTATGTGATGATAAATATTTGTGAAAATATTTTCTCAAAAATAAGTTATTATCAACACATAGCCAAAAACATAAAGTTAAATTAATAATTCTTGCCAAAGCCGGTATTTAACAACACAACCGAGCAAAAATATTGATAAAAGTTTTTTCAAAATATCGAACATTTAGGTAATAAATTTGTTAAGTTTAATGATGGTTTCTAAAAAAAATACGTTTATCTTTATATATTAAAAGGGCAATCTAAATTATTGATAAGTGAAAGTCAGCATATATAGCATATTTTTATTACTTGTAGTTACAAGTGGTTATGCACAACAAAAGACTTCGCCCAAAAAAACAAGCGAAGATTATAAGATGTTCGCCTATGGCGTTACAACTAATACAAATTCTGGTCTATTAGGCGGTTTCGTAGTTAGGCATTCACAGGCTGTTGGCACTTTTAAAGGGAATTTAATGCACCGTTATATAGCCTTAGAAGCCGTTAACTTAAAACATCCTAAAGAAAAAGCAGAACCAACAAGCATTGCCAATCGCTATATATTTGGTAAACGAAATTACTTTTTTTCACTACGCCCAGAATATGGGAGAGAATTAGTGTTTTTCAAAAAACATGGAGATGATGGTATTGGAATTAGTTTAATTGTAGCAGGTGGGCCTTCGATTGGTTTACAAAAGCCTTATTATATTAAATACGATAAAAATGGACGTGGAGCTATTGAGATAGTACAATATGACCCAAATATTCACAAAGAAATCAATAAAATACAGGGTTCTGCAGGAATATGGCAAGAGTTTTTTAAGGGAATGACTATCAATCCTGGACTTCATGTAAAACTCGCTGCTAACATCGACATGAATACTTTTGGTAATAGTTTGACAGGTTTTGAAATCGGTATTACTTCCGAAGTTTTTAGTAAAACCCCAGAAATCATGTCTACTCAGTTGACAACAAATGCTCGTTTTTATAATTCTGGCTATTTGACAATTTATTTTGGCAACCGAAAACAAAAAACCAAGTAACCGCAAGATTCATTAATTAACTTCTTTAAATAACTCCAAAATAATCCAACAGTCTCACTGTAAGGAATTTAATCAGCTAAATTTTTAGTAAAAAATGATAGAATTACCCGTTGTAAGTACCGAACAACGCACTCGTCGCCCCGACTGGCTGAGAGTGAAACTGCCTATTGGCGAAAACTTCAAAAAAGTACGTGGTTTAGTTGATGAATACAAGCTTCATACTATTTGTCAATCGGGCAATTGCCCAAATATGGGAGAATGCTGGGGCGAAGGCACTGCTACTTTTATGATTTTGGGCAATATTTGTACCCGTAGCTGTACTTTTTGTGCAGTAGCAACAGGTCGCCCGAACGAATATGACACTGACGAACCTCGACGTGTAGCCGAAGCGATTTTGTTAATGCAAGTAAAGCATGCTGTACTTACTTCCGTCAATCGTGATGAATTGAAAGATAAAGGTGCTGAAATTTGGTACGAAACTGTGAAAGCCGTAAAAGATGTTTCACCAAAAACTACTATTGAAACCCTTATTCCTGATACAAAAAGCAATTGGGAAGCACTCTATCGCATGATTTCGGCAGGACAAGAAGTAGTTTCGCACAACATGGAAACCGTAGAGCGATTGTATAGAACTGTACGTCCGCAAGCTAAATATACACGTAGTTTAGAGCAGATTCGCCGCACCAAAGAATTTGGAAAGCGTTCAAAGTCAGGCATTATGCTCGGTTTAGGCGAAACGCAAGACGAAGTTTTCAAGGCAATGGACGATTTGGTAGTAAATGGCTTAGATATTCTAACACTTGGACAATACTTACAACCAACCAAAATGCACCATGAAGTAATTGATTTTATTCACCCTGATACTTTTGCCATGTATCGTGAAGAAGGTTTACGACGTGGTTTGAAATATGTAGAATCTGGGCCTTTAGTACGTTCGAGTTATCATGCAGAGAGGCACGTGCATGTATAAAAAAGTACATAAATCATTGATAATAAATCTATTATGAAACTCACAGCTACAATTCAAAAATCAGAGGATGGGTGGTTTGTTGGACAAATCAAGGAACTTCCTGCAGTCATAGAGCAAGGAAAAAGTGTCGAAGAGTTGAAAAAAAATCTTTCAGAAGCATTAGAGTTTTATTTAGAGACGCAAAGATTGCTTTTTGATAAAACCCATCAAAATCAGTTTTTTTTGAAAGAAGAAGAGTTTGCTTTTGCATAAATGAAAAGAAATCAAATACTAAAACACTTAAAAAAGCATGGTTGTGAATTGCTTCGAGAGGGAGCAAATCACACCATTTATTTTAATCCTGCGAATGGACATCAATCAACTATTGGCAGACATCAAGAGTTATCCAATCTTATTTGTAAAGAAATCTGCAAACAATTAGACATTCCATTGATTTAATTTCACTCAGAATGACGCAGAAGAAAAACGCCCCTTTAGGGGTTGAGGGTGGCTATGACTACATCATTTGCGGAGGAGGAATGGCAGGTCTTTCATTGGCTTATTACTTGAAAACCAGTACGTTAGCTCATCACTCTATTCTTATTATTGAGCCACAAGAGAAAGATAAAAATGACCGAACTTGGGCATTTTGGGGAAATACTGAAAATGCTTTTGAGCATATTCTTTATAAAAAATGGTCTTCAGTATGCTTTGTTGATGCTGACGGTAAAAGTCAAGTTTTAGATATTGAAAACTATCAATACAAGCTGCTACGAGGTATTGATTTCTATAACTTTGTTATTGGTGAATTAAAGGGATTAGGTAATATTGAATGGTTAAAAGATTCAGTAAGTAGCATTGATGATAGCGATGATTTAGCTACTATAACTACCACAAACGGGACTCAATTTCAAGCAAAATATGTTTTCGATAGCACTTATAAGCTAAAACTTGATAATAGAAACAATCATAATCTGCTCCAACATTTCAAAGGATTAGTGATTAAAAGTGTTGAGCCAATCTTCAATCCTTCCTTGCCCGATATGATGAATTTTGGCGTTGTCCAGTATAACGACTGCCGCTTCATCTATGTACTTCCTTTTGATGAACATACCGCAATTGTGGAATATACGCTCTTCAGTGAAAAGCTTTTGCAAGAAAAAGAATATGATATTGAGTTAAAAAAATACATTTCAGAAAAATTACAACTCTCTAACTATCAGATACTTGAAGAAGAATTCGGAGTAATTCCGATGAGTGATGAGCCAACCAATGAGTTTCCAAGTAAACACGTGGTCAGAATCGGAACGGCTGGAGGTTATACCAATCCTGCAACAGGTTATACTTTTCAGAATACACAAAAACGGCTAAAAGGAATCGTTGAAAGTTTAGAAAAAACTGGTTCGCCAATTATTAAAGATGCTTGGTTTAAGAAACGTTTTCTATTTTATGCGAGTGTACTTTTGAATGTTTTAGAACAAAAACGTCAGCCAGCTGCCGAAGTTTTTACTCGATTGTATGAGCGAAATCATCCTTCACAGATTTTTAAGTTTTTAGACGGTGAAACGAATTTTTGGGAAGAAATAAAAATCATGTATTCCACCAAAAAACCAATATTTATTGCCGCAGTTTTTGATGTAATTAAAAGAAAATTTACAAAACTATAATGATAGACTATTACAAGATTTCCTTAGAAATGCTTATTCAGCTTTTACACGGCGAAGGCTACGAAAATTGGGAAAAATGGCTTTCTGAAGATATACGTTTATGGGAAACTGAAAAATCTACCGAGCATCATTTGGGAGCTTATGGTGGAATGGGTTCATTCAACGATGTTCCGATGGGCACTAACGATACGACTGGTATCTGGAAAAGAAAATTGTTTGGTACGGTTCAAACGCTTGCTTATAATTTTGCCAAAGGTAATATTTCAACTGTACCCCTTGATGAAACTTTTTATGGCTATGACTCAAAAGAAATCAGTGGTTGGCGATGCCGAAATTGTGGCGAAGCAAAAATTAAGAAAAGAAATATTGAAATATACATTTCGAGCGTTTTTTTACCAAAATTCATTGTAGAATACATCAAAAAGGACAAATTAATAGAAATATTAGATTTAGAAAAAGTAATAAATTCGGAAGAAATTATTCAAAAAAGAAAGGATATTGAAGCCTTAGTTCAAAATTATGAAATCGAACTTTCTGATTCTGCAGAATGGTTATGGACTTGCCCAAAATGCCAAAGTAAAGAAACCTGTGTTTATAGATGGATTTTGACCGAAAACGACACCAAACTCATTGAAGCTAACAATAATTTGGACTTGAATATCAAATAATCATCGATCAACTTCGCCCATAACAACATCCAATGAGCCAATGACGGCAACCAAATCGGCAATCATTCCTCCTCGTGATAATTCGGGCAAAACTGACAAATTATTAAACGAACAAGCTCTTGCTTTTACTCGTACAGGAATATCTGAGCGACCATCGGTACGAAAAAAGAAGCCTAATTCTCCTTTTGGATTTTCAGCTCGGGCATAAAAATCCATTTTTGGTGGACGGATTTTCTTAGGCACAAGTGCTTGTGGGTCGAAATCTTTAGTGCGTTTATATTCTTTGGTCAGTTTTTCTAAACATTGCTCAATAATTCGAAGTGATTCCCAACATTCTTGCACACGCACATTATTTCTGTCCCAACAATCGCCTACTTTACCAACCTCACCTTTTCCAACGGGAATGTCAAAGTCAATTTCTGAATATACCGAATAAGCATCAACTTTTCTTAAATCCCATTTCAAGCCCGAACCACGCAAAACTGGCCCCGTACAACCATAATTCACCGCCATTGCCAAAGGTAAAACGCCAACATTGGCAGTTCGGTTGATGAAAATATAGTTGTCAATCACTAATTGTTGAAGTTCAATCAATTTAGGTTTCAAATAGTCAACAAATTCGCTGCAACGTTCTTCAAAACCGATTGGTAAATCGTAGAAAAGTCCACCTACCCAAATATAATTATACAACATTCTTGCTCCGCAAAGCCATTCCAACATTCGCAAAATATGCTCACGGTCACGGAAAATCCAGAGAAAAGGTGTTGCTGCTCCAATATCAAGGGCATAAGTACCAATAGCAATAAAATGCGAAGCCAAACGGTTGAGTTCTGCCACCAAAACCCTGATATATTCTACTCTTTTGGGTAAATCTTTATCAATTCCGAGCATTTTTTCAATGCCCATCACATACCCAAGTTCCGAATTCATTGCTGCTACGTAATCCATTCTATCTACATAAGGAATGATTTGATTGAACGGTAAACTCTGGGCGTGCTTCTCGAAACAACGATGTAAATAACCCAAATGAGAAACCACATCCACCACAGTTTCGCCATCGGTAACAACTTCCAAACGTAAAACACCATGCGTAGATGGATGCTGTGGACCAAGATTAAGTACCATTTCTTCAGAATACAAATCTTCGGGTTTATACTTATTTGGCTCTGAAATAGTCAGATTTTCGGGGCGATATTTATATTGGACGTGTTGCATTTTGGGGATTCGAGATTATAGGATACGGGATAAGAGATTTTAGATTCGAGAAAAAGTTTAGACGAGAAAAAAGAAAACTCGTATCCCATATCTCGAATTCTTTATCTTAATTTCACATAAAAAATATTACTAACTGAACGTTCTCCGGCATGGTCAAAAATTTTATTATCAGATGGATAATTTACCACACCATTTTCTGGCTGACCTTTGATATACATAGTTGTTGAGCCGCCGCCATCAAAATTGATTGCATTTTTACAATTCAGAATCTTTGACAAATACGTTAATTCTGGCAAAGTCATACCGAAAGCTTCATTGCTTCGACCATCTACTGTAATCAACAAAAGTTTTTTATCATTTGTAATACACGCACAAGTGCGTGGGTGGCGGTTGTCGTTGAAAGGCGTTTGGGGTAAACTTTCAGAAACATTATTAAATCTTAAAAGCGGCCCCGTGAGCAAAACGTTGTCTTCTTTCAAACCTCGCTCCCACCCTGCTTTTTCTTCGCCTTTGATAATTTTTACTTTGTTTTTATGAATCGTAACCGCCGAAATTGAATGGAAAGGTAATCGAGGAACATCTTTCAAACGAGTAGTATCAACGATAGTTCCACCGATTTTTAGGAAATCAACCGCACCACCATTTTTTGTATCAAAAAAACCTGCATTAACAGCCACCAAAGCATCATTATTGATTGCAATTTTGCTAGTTGTTAACAAAAGTCGCTTGGCTTTATTATCAGTTTTCATGCTATCGGCTGCTAAAAATCCAAACTTTAATTTACGGTTTTTCAAGCGAGTTTCTATGACATTTATTAATTGATTGCCGTTAAATAGCTCTTTTTGCTTGAAATGATAGCTTTTCCACGTAATTCCATTGCCAATGTCGGTTGATGTCCAATTGGCATTTTTAATGGTGAGCGAATCATTTTGAGCAAAACAAAGTTTACTAAATAAGAGTAAAAAGAAGAGTTTTTTCATACAATTACAGGCGAATAATTTCTCAAAAGTACAGATGCAAAACGTTCTTCCCAAAGAATTTTACGAAAAACATGATACATTGACGCTTGCGAAGCAATTACTTGGCTGTACGCTCGTGCATGAAAGCATTGATGGACGAACTTCGGGCATCATTGTGGAGACCGAAGCCTATTTACGAAACGACCCTGCTTGCCATGCTTACCGCAAAAAGTCAACAAGAAATGCACCGATGTTTGAAGGTGCTGGCGTGAGTTATGTTTACCTGATTTATGGACTACATCATTGTTTCAATATCGTCAGCGGAGCAGCGGGTATTGGCGAAGCGGTGCTGATTCGTGCCTTAGAACCAACCGATGGTATCGAGTTAATGCAAGAACGTCGCAAAACCAAAGATTTACGGAACTTGTGCAGTGGTCCAGCCAAATTGGTAAAAGCAATGGGAATTACTCCCAACTTTAATTTCTTGTCTATGGATTCTGACAACTTCTATTGTTTCGACTCACAACTTACTGACTATCAAGTTATTACGACTACTCGTATTGGCATTACACAAGGAGCAGATTTGCCTTATCGGTTTTATATTGAAGGGAATAGGTTTGTTAGTAGGAAGTAACTAATCCACTTCCACGAAACCTGATTTGGGTGATTTTACAGTATATTTGAATGTAAATTTTTGTTCTTTTGTTGGTAAAATTTTCTTTTTCCAAATTATCTTTCCAGTTTCTTCATTAACTTCTGCTTCGGGAGCATCTTTGTCTTCTACGATTACTTCTTTTATTTTTGAAATTGGGAATTGGTCTTCTACCACTAAATTGATAGCTTCATTTTTAGTGTTTCTTACTGAAATTTCATAAGCCCTTTGCTCATATTTATAACTACCAATAAATTGTTTTTTCTGAAAATCTTTCAATTTAGTTCGTGTAAGCAATACATTTTTATCTCTTCCAAACGAAAGATTTAACGTATCTTTATTTGAAAGATTAAGTTTCGACTTACCCAAATATGTTCCATCAACAAACAAACTTGCTTCACCTTCAAGTAATTTGTATTTTTCCCAATCTATAATTTTAGCATTGAGAAACACAACAAGGTCAATTTTTGGCACACAAAAATGCTCATAATTTGCAGGAATTTCATCTTCTTTTATCTCCACAGCATATACTTTTCCATCAGACGGAATAGAATAAGGTATCAAAATATCAAATAATTGACTTGTTGGGGCTTCTTTTTCATTGACTTCAAGTAAGACACTTCTCTTTAATGAGTTATTTCCTCTTACAGAAATACCTGCCATTCTTCCTTGCAACATTTCTTCTTTTTCACTACCATAGCCCACTACAACAACTTCACTCAATGATTTTGTGTCATCTTCCATAACTACGTCCAAAATATTAGAAGATATATTGACTTCTTTTGTCGTAAATCCTACATAAGAAAAAACTAAAACTTTCTTTTTTGACAAATTTGGGGGAATATTGATTTTATAATTACCATTTATATCTGTTTGAACGCCTAAACTTGTTCCTTCTATATTTATTGAAACGCCTGGCAAGCCATTTCCATCGCTTTTAGCAATTACTTTTCCTCTTACTTCGGTTACTGCTTCGTTAATTGGAACATTGATATTATTCAAATATTCGCTGTAATCATTTTTCACGCCCAAAGACCAATTTTTCAGCACAGGTGCAACACCATTTTGACGAGGGTTTGCTGTTGAAAGTGAGAGTTTTACATCTTTCCAATCTTCACCCGAATATTGATATACATTTGCTTTATAGGTAATGCTAATCGGTTCGGTTAATTTCTCTACTCGGAAATCGTAAGTTGGAGTCCAACCTGCATTTTGAACAAAATAGCTAATTGAAAATACTGCATTTGATATATTTTCTTTAGCAGAAACTGTTACCAAAACCTCAGACATCGTTGCTTCTTTTGAACCATTAATTTCAGTCAATTGCTGATTTACCTTTCGTATTTCTTCTTCTAACTTTCTTAGATTTCGTTCAAACTCCAATTGTTTTATCAAAACCTCTTGCATTTTAATTCGTTGATATTCAACACTTTCTTTCAAATCATTGGCTTTCATTCCTGCATACGTTCCACCAACAACTTGGTTTTTAAGTAGCATTTCTTCTTCACGCTTAAAAACTAACAAATTATTTTTCTCTGCTTTGATTTTATCTTCAATAAGTGTTTTTTGAACTTCAATTTTGGTAATTTCTTCTTGCTTCGATTTATCCAAAAGGTTTCCTAATTGATGTACAACTGACAAAACTGTAAACTTTCCTTCACCCTTAATTTGAAGACTTTGTTTATCAATTTGTGGAGAAATGCCTTTGAAAACCAATTCAGTTTTTCCATTTGCTATAAGAATTTTGGCAGAACGCTCAATATATGCTCCATTCAAGAAAAGTGTAACTTTTTCAATTTTAGTATTTACCGATTGTTGTGCCTGCGATAGCAAAGGTATCAAGCAGATGAAAGAAATTAGTCTCAGCATTTTGTTTTATAATTAATATTGTCTGTCATTCGTATGCAAACAAGTAAGAAATTCCATTTTTTTTTAAATAAGCTACAATCGCTGCATCGTCTGTTTCACCATTGCATTTTTCCAAGTCAAGAAATCTCCTGCTAAAATATGCTCACGGGCTTGCCCAACGAGCCATAAATAAAAAGTCAAGTTATGAACGCTAGCAATTTGTGCCGCTAAAATCTCATCGCATTTTACCAAATGGCGAAGATAAGCCCTTGAGTAAAAGGTACTTGCATAACCGCCAAGTGTTTCGTCAATGGGCGAGAAATCATCTTTCCATTTTTCGTTTCTGATATTAATGATGCCTTGCGTAGTAAATAACATACCATTTCGGGCATTTCGGGTAGGCATTACGCAATCGAACATATCAATTCCGAGAGCAATTGCTTCTAATATATTTTCGGGAGTTCCTACGCCCATCAAGTAGCGTGGCTTGTCTTTTGGCAAAATATCATTGACATATTCAATAGTTTCGTACATTTTTTCGGCAGGTTCGCCCACCGCCAAACCGCCAATGGCATTCCCATCACAGTTTTGTTCGGCAACAAATTCGGCAGATTTTATACGTAAATCTTTATAGGTACTTCCCTGCACAATTGGAAAAAGTGTTTGCTCAAAACCATATCTCCCTTCGGTGCTATCAAAACGATTGATGCAACGAGTGAGCCAACGGTGTGTCATTTCCATTGATTTTTGGGCGTAAGTATAATCGCACGGATAGGGAGCACATTCATCAAAAGCCATGATAATATCTGCACCAATCACTCGCTGAATATCCATGACACTTTCAGGGGTAAATAAATGTCGAGAACCATCAATATGTGACTGAAATTTCACCCCTTCTTCCGAAATCTTACGAATATCTTTCAAAGAAAAGACCTGATAACCGCCCGAATCGGTGAGAATTGGGCCAGACCAACCATTAAATTTATGCAATCCGCCCGCACGTTCCATAATATCTAGCCCTGGTCGTAGATATAAATGATAAGTGTTTCCCAAAATAATTTGAGCTTTTATATCATTCACCAACTCACGTTGATGAACGGCCTTTACGGTAGCAGCAGTACCGACAGGCATAAAAATTGGTGTCAAAATTTCGCCATGGGCAGTTGTCATTTTGCCCGCCCGAGCTTTCGATAGAATATCAGTTTTTTGCAATTCGTATTTCATAAAGCAAATTTCAACCTTCATTTTGGCTAATACAAGTATTTATTCATTGATTTTTAAGTCAAACTTTCTATGCCTTTCGTTGAAGGTTTGTATATTTGCACAATATTTCACCTAAACCGCATATACAATGGTGTTTTGGCACTATTTACTACCGTTTATATTTTTTGCTGCTGTCGTTATTCAATTGACTTTTATCTTGGGGATTTTCACTCGCCTGCTTTCGCATTTCGATTTTGAGCGAGATTCTGAGGAAAAGAAAAAACCCAGCGTTTCAATTGTTGTTGCTGCTTGGAACGAACTGGAAAACTTGAAAGAATTGTTGCCACTTTTAGAAGCACAAGAATATCCAAATTTCGAGATCGTTATTGCCGATGATCGTTCGCATGATGGCACTTATGATTATCTTTTATTTAACGAAGGTGCTTATAAAAAGATGAGTTTCGTTAGAATTGAGAGCCTTCCTTCTCATTTTACTGCAAAAAAATATGCCGTAACTATGGGAATTAAGAAAGCAACCAAAGAAATTATTCTTTTGACAGATGCCGATTGCCGCCCAACCAGCACCCTTTGGATTGATACAATGGTTGCTCAAATGACCCAAGGAAAAGATGTCGTTTTAGGCTTTTCTCCTTACGAATTTGAAGATTCTCGCCTCAATTCGTTGATTCGCTACGAAACATTTCAGACTGCTATTCAGTATTTTTCGTTTACATTAGCAAAAATACCTTACATGGGTATTGGTCGAAATTTGATGTATCGCCGAGAATTATTTTGGGTAAAAAATGGTTTTGCAAGCCATCATGGGCTTTTGGGTGGGGATGATGATTTGTTTATTAACGAAGCATCAAACAAACAAAACGTGGCAATATGTCTTGACCCAGACACGCATATTATGTCTGTACCAAAGAAAACTTGGAAAGAATGGATTACTCAAAAACGAAGACATTTATCAGTAGGAAAACGTTATAAATTACGTGATAAAATCTCGCTGGGGCTTTTGGCTGCCAGTCATTTGATTTGTTGGCTATGGTTTGTGCCTATATTTTTTGTAAAACCTGAGTGGTTTGAAGCTCCTGAATGGTCAAGAATTCCTACGAATTTGCTCGACGATAATAATCTTCAAGATTTCTATTTGTATAATGATTGGATGCGATTGATTACGTTTGTTTTTATTATTTGGCTCATTACACGATGGATAGTGTTGGCAAAAGCCAATATAAAGCTCAATAATACAGTTAATTCGTGGAAAATACCA
>NZ_JAYWCU010000099.1:0-24829 GCF_043780375.1 Emticicia sp.
GGCAACATGATTTTATCACATTGTTCGTAAATATGTGGTTCGTTGGCTTTTACCCAAGCCAATTTTGAGGCTGTAAAATTGCCTGGAGAATTCAATAAATGATTCAAACAAACATCTTCGCCAATGTCAGAAAAGGCTTTTTCTCCGATTTGCACTGCACGGCTATCGCACCAAATAATTGAGGGACGAAGCACTTTTTTGTTTTTATCGACCATCACCAAACCGTGCATTTGGTAGGCAATGCCTATTGCACCAATATTTTTTGGATCGAAAACTCCAGAAGCATTGACTCTTTTGATGGCTTCAATGGTATTTGTCCACCACATTTCGGGGTCTTGCTCTGCCCAGCCAGCTTGTGGCGATGAAATGCTTGTTTCAAAGTCGGGGTACTGTGCCGAAGCGATAACTTGTTGAGTATCAGCATCTACAACCGATGCTTTGATAGAAGATGTGCCAATGTCTATGCCGAGTAATAACATGATTAGGGGTTTTAATTGTCAAAGTTACAATTATTTTTTCTTTTTGTAAAACAGTGATGTGGTTTCGGCAGCGTCGGCTGTCCGATTCGCTCAACCACCGAAGTTCAACCGCTACTTGAGCGGAGTCGAAGGCAGTGAATAGGTTGTTTCCTGCAAAATGGTTTAATTTGTGAAAATTATTAATGAAACAATGAAAAACCTATTTTTGCTATTTTTCCTCTTAAATCTTTCAAGTTGTGGAAGAGATTTTCCTCAACATTTTACTATTAATGGCAATTCTGACACCACTTTAATTGTTTTCAAGGCAATTAGTAATAGAACTTTTATGACAATTAGATTAAAAGGAAAAATAGATAATGACTGTTTAATTTCTCTTCAACAGAATAATATTCCAGACAGTTTGGTTTTAAAATGTGAATTTTTAATAAAAAAAGGTATTGTTAATGACACTATTGGTAAAGGTGATTTATATGATAATTCTGCTAAAATAATATTTAAACATGGTAATAATAAAACTGGAAAATTAAATCTTGAAGTCGAGTTTTGAATAGAAATCGCTTATTATTTTCCATTCTTCCCCACAAAATACCGTAATTTGTAGTCTATTTTAAAAACTTACCGTGCAAAATAATTATTATTTCCTGCGTCAGCTTACGAAAGAGATTGAAACCAAAATCGTTGGCTTGAAATTGATGGAATGTTTTAGTCAAGAAAAAGATGAATTGGTGTTTGGGTTTGCGGCGGACGGAACGCCGCCCGCTCGTGGCAAAAATCGAAATTACACGGAACGCCGCCCGAAAGAGTTTTATATGAAAGCGGTCGTTTTTCCTGACTTTTCGGCACTTTATTTTACCGAAAAATTTGAACGAGCCAGAAGAAACAGCGTTGATTTGTTTGAACAATTGATGGATTTGGAGGTTACGGGCGTTCGACAATTTTTGAATGAGCGTTGTTTTGCTATCAATTTTGAGCAAAATTTTTCAATAGTTTTCAAAATGTACGGTACTCGTTCCAACATTATTTTGTTTCAAAATGACGAAGTTATTGACCTTTTTCATAGTCGAATAGTTGCCGATAAAAACCTGATATTCAATCAGTTAGATAGGGAAATAGACCAATCTTACGAGAATTTCATTCAACAAGAACAAGATTATCGAAAGCTATTTCCTACGTTTGGAAAATTAGTTAATGGCGAATTAGGCTCTGAAACTAAATCTTGGGAAGAAATTCAAACGGTTGTTAAGCAATTAGAAAATCCTCGTTATTATTTGGTGCATTGGCAGCATGAAGTACATTTGTCCTTATTGCCAGTGGGCGAGGTTATAAAAGAGTTTACGAGTGCCATTGAAGCCATCAATGCGTTTCATGTTTCGCACAATAAGGTAAATACCCTTGATGATGAAAAAATCGAGGTTTTACGGAAACTTAACAAAGAAAAAAAGCAAACCGAAATCTATTTGCAAGATGCTTTTCGTCGCTTAGAAATGGTAGATTCGGCAGTGAAAAATGAAGAATTGGGGCATATTTTAATGGCAAATTTGCACCAAATTACAGGGCGATTGGAGCGAGTAGAATTATTTGATTTTTATCGAAACGAGAATATTTTCATTAAATTAAAGCCCGAACTTTCGCCTCAAAAAAACGCCGAAAATTTTTATCGAAAATCAAAAAACGAAAAGATTGAGATTGAAAAATTGATGGAAAACATTGAAAATAGAGAGAAATTACTGGTAGTTATTAATACGCATATCGCTACGATTGAAGAAGCTGAAAATTTAAAATCGTTGCGTAATTATTTGAAAATCAATCAGTTAGTTCAAGTTTCAAAAGCGAAAGTAGTTGTTAATTATAAAGAATTATTCAAGCGTTTTGAAGTAGATGGTTTTGAGATTTTGGTTGGAAAAAATTCCAAAAACAATGACGTACTTACACAACAATATGCTTATAAAGAAGACCTTTGGCTACACGCCCGTGATGCAACTGGCTCGCACGTAGTGGTGAAGTATAAAGCAGGAAAAAAGATACCCAACTCGGTAATTGAGGCGGCGGCATCTTTGGCGGCTTATTTTTCTAAACGCCGCAATGAAACATTTGCTCCTGTGATTGTAACGCAGAAGAAATTTGTGAGAAAACCAAAAGGTTCGGCAGACGGACAAGTTGTGGTCGAGAAAGAAGAAGTTGTAATGGTAGAGCCGAAGATGCCGAGAGAGTAAAAGAAAAAAGTTGAATAACAGAAAAAATATTTCCCTTCAGACCTTAGGGTTTACAACCATTTCAAACAAAATACAGTCAATATGTCAAACAACGATATTTTAAAGAAATTGAGAGTTGCTCTGCAATTACGTGACGACCAAATTGTGGAGATTCTTAAATTAGCTAATTTCAATGCTTCAAAAGCTGAAATTGGAGCGTTTTTTCGTGATAAAGAGCATCCAAGTTTCAAGCCTTGTGGCGACCAAATTCTCAGAAATTTTCTGGATGGACTAATTATTCATCTGAGAGGACCAAAAGAAGAAAAGAAACCTTCGATTGTAAAAAACTTAGACGGTCGCACCGTTGAAAAAAAACCTATTGCAAAGTGAAAACTGATAGATAGAGTTTTATAAAATGTTTTTGATTCGACTGGTTTTGGTGAGGATTTTAGAGGAATAAATATCGTTTATAGAATTTTTTAAAAAAATCAGGAAAAACTGTGAGATTATTATCAAAAAAAGCAATTATCACCCTATTTTGGGGATTGTTTGCAGCGGCGTGTATTCAGCCCAAAAGCCAAGTAGAACCAAAATTAGTTGAGTTAATTCCTGAAAAATTAAAACCGTCGATTCCTAAAGACACGATAATTATTCAAATAAAATCGGATACTTCGGGTACAAAGTCAGATACGGTAGTCAATAAGCCCATTATAAACAAACCAGCTGTTGTGGTGCAGGATACTATAAAAAAAGTACTTGACGACCAGGTTTTTGAGTTTTATGCCATTACTCCGCCCGATATTTCATTCAGTTTCCCATCGCATAGTATCGTGATGATACCCGTTACTTATGTAGGTATTGATAGGGGCGTTGCCAATAGTTTTTGTGAATATTGGCTCTACACCAAAGATGGAAAGTTGGTTTGTCATTGTAAAAACACCGTGAGCGGTCTCCATCCTGTATATGCTAATAGTACTAATGCAAACAACCATTTACCCGAATTTACCAAAAAAATCGGCTATGGCGAATACCGATTGGTTTATAAAAATATCTCTAAGGTTCCTGTCAGACAAGACTTGATTTTCGGACAAATTATCATGGAAAATAAAGACCAAATCGATACAAAAGTTGATACCGGCGAAACAAAAGAGTTTTGGATTAGTATATTTCCTACAATGAGTAGTTTTAAATTGAATAATAATAGTAAAATTCCACTTTGATAAGTATTGTCTTGAATATTAATACTTTACACTAAAAAAATAATGACATTCAGAAATAGGCTTCAATATTTATTGGTTGTTCGTCTTCAAATTTCCAATAAAAATGCTTTGGAGTTGATAATATTGGGAGAGGTTTTGGTGAATGGTATTTCGGTAAAATCGAATGTCGAACTTACGCAAATCGATGAGGTAATTTATGAAAAAAAAGTTTTGCAAGCTGGAAAAAAACTAATTTATATTGCCTACTACAAACCCAGAGGAATAGAAACTACACTAAACACAGAAATACCCGATAATCTGAAAAATATTTTGCCCTTTGACGAAGAGCTTTTCCCTGTCGGAAGACTTGATAAAGCATCAGAAGGCTTGTTGCTACTAACTAACGACGGCACACTATATGACAAAATGCTCCGAAATGAAAATAAAACTGAGAAAGAATATATTGTAACAGTAGATAGAAAAATTGACGAGCATTTTATCAAAACCATGTCGAGCGGTATTACGATTATGGGCAAAACTACGCTTCCTTGCAAGGTTAGACAAGTAGATAGTTTTACTTTCAATATTGTTTTGGTACAAGGCTTAAATCGCCAGATTCGGCGAATGTGTTATAAACTCAATTATGAAGTTTTGAGTTTGATTCGAGTAAGAATTGACCAAATCAAACTCGAAAATCTGACTGCTGGAACGTATAGAGTTTTAGAAAATTTTAAGTTATCTAATTAAACGCCCAGCTCTTTTCTCAAGGTTTTAGCTCTCTTATCTTCTCCGTCGTGGCTCCAACCTGGGGCATAAAAGATGTATTTTAGCTTATCTGACCACTTTTTTGCTCGAATTACGTCTTGAAAAATCGCACCGTATTCGTGCGTGGCTACACGAATCGGGTTGTAGGTTTCAATATTTGTGGTTAGTCCATAAATGGGTTTTTCGCCGTCTTTTTCTTCTGAGAATGTTCTGAAAATTTTGTCCCAAATAATCAAAACTCCTGCGTGATTGCAGTCTAAATATCGAATATTGGATGCATGATGCACCCGGTGATGTGACGGAGTATTGAAAATGTTTTCATACCAAGAAGGTAGTTTGTGTACGAGGTCGGTATGTACAAAGAACTGGTAAATAAGGTTCAAGCCAATCATAATAAATAGCATCAATGGGTCGAAACCTAAGAGCGGAATCCAGAGCCAAAACATAAATTTATGAACCCGTTCGCCCACACCTTGTCTTAATGCTGTACCGTAATTGTACTTTATCGAGGAATGATGCGGCACGTGTCCTGCCCAAAAAAGCCGAACTTCATGGTTCATCCGATGAAACCAATAATAGGCAAAATCATCAAGAAAAAACAAGATTATCCATGCCCACCATTGCCTTCCAACAATATCTCGCAAAGGGCTGATTTCGTGCAAGTAATAAAATACTATAAAAGCCAAAACTTTTGGAAAAAACTCAACAATTCCTGACAAAATGCCCATCGAAAGAGAGACAAACATATCTTTTCTTTTATAAAAATCAGCATGTTCAGTTTTGCCTAAATACCATTCTACCAACATTGCCAAAAGAAAAATAGGAATCGCAAAAGGAATTGCTTTATCATTTTGTAACTGTTCTAAAATCGTTTGAAAGTTCATAGAGAAATATTCAATGAGTGAATGAGTGATGGAATGAGTGAATATTAATTATTTTGAGCTATTTTAATCTTAACAATAGGCTCATAATTTTGATTCATAGATATCATTGAAAAGTATAGTTATTTCATTAATTTTTAATATTTCCTGAAACATACTTCTTAAAATCTTCGATTTGACTCAAATTCTGTATTTTGTCCGTACCTTTGTATCATGGAAACTAAACAAATTCTTTCAAATTTGGGCATTGAGGCTTTAAATCCGATGCAAAAATCGGCCGAAAAGGCAATCGTTAATGATAAGGATATTCTACTATTGGCCCCAACAGGCTCAGGAAAAACCTTGGGTTTTTTGTTGCCAGTTTTGCAATTGCTCAAACCTAATATGGTTGGAGTTCAATGTTTAATTCTTGCTCCGTCACGAGAATTGGCAATGCAAATCGAGCAAGTTTGGAAAAAAATGTCCACAGGTTATAAAGTAAATGTCTGCTACGGAGGTCATGCAATGTCAGTAGAAGTGCAAAATTTGAGTGTTCCACCAGCACTTTTGATAGGTACGCCAGGAAGAATTGCCGATCATATTACTCGAAAAACCTTTGATTTAGAAGGAATCGAAACTTTAGTGCTTGACGAATTTGATAAATCTTTAGATTTAGGTTTTCACGACCAGATGTCATTTATTATAGGTGGCTTGCGAAATCTTAAAAAACGAGTCTTGGTGTCGGCAACGGCAGGCATAGATATTCCCGAATTTACGGGTTTAGGTACGCCTACGGTTTTAGATTTTTTACCCGAAGACGGTGTGAAAATCAGCCTTACGATGCGATTGGTAATTTCGGAAGAAAAAGATAAATTAGATACACTTTTTGATTTGATTTGTTCGCTTAATTCTGAGTCAGCACTTATTTTTTGCAATCACCGTGATGCGGCTGAGCGTACAAGCGAATTTTTAAATATGAAAGGCATTGTTGCTACCTTTTATCATGGCGGAATGGACCAAGATGACCGTGAACGTGCCTTGATTCAGTTCAGAAATGGTAGCGTAAATTATTTAGTAACCACCGATTTGGCGGCTCGTGGCTTAGATATTCCCGAAATGAAACACGTGATTCATTATCATTTACCATTAAATGAGCATGAATTTGTGCATAGAAATGGTAGAACTGCCCGAATGCACGCTTCAGGAACATCGTATTTGATTTTTCATTATGAGGAAGAACGTCCACGTTACGTTGATAATTCGCTCGAAGAATTAATACTTTCAAAGAGAAATACATTACCTAATTTGCCCGAATTTACGACACTTTATATCAGTGGAGGTAAGAAAAACAAGATTAATAAGATTGATATTGTAGGGTTTTTCTCGCAAAAAGGCAAACTCGAAAAAGGCGATTTAGGCTTGATTGAAGTCAAAGATTTTACTTCTTTTGCTGCCGTCAAACGTAGTAAAGTTAAGGAATTTTTAGCTTTGATTAGAGAAGAAAAAATGAAAGGAAAAAAATATAAGATAGAAATTGCACGTTGATATTTATGATAGAATGTGTGATTATCAAGAATTTTTACCATTCATTCAAAATATTCTAAAATTCTCCCTAAATTTCATCAAATTTTAAAACACTACTAACATGGCTAAGGACAAACCGGCAAAAGAAACTAAAAAAGAACCAGGCAAAACTTTGAAAGAAAAGCGTGCCGAAAAGCAAGAAAAGAAAAGTAATAAAAGAGATTAACCTACTTTTTTGTGTTGAAAAGCCTTCAAAGTATTACAAACTGTAATACTTTGAAGGCTTTTTTTATAAAATAATTTTTGTCATACATTAGCCACTCTAAATGGTTTTACTTCGATTGATTTCCAAACCCCTTGCGTAATATATGGTTCGTTGTCGTACCAATCTTGCATGAGTTTATCATTATCAAATTGCAGAACCATTATTGAGCCAATCATTTTTCCTTCATCATCAAGCATAGCTCCGCCCATAACAAAATTATTGTTTTCTTTTAATGCTTTCGCACCAGCTAAATGCTCAGGACGGGCAGACATCCGCCGCTCAAGTGCTGATGCGTCGGTGCCATCGCTGGCAATTATCACATATTGATTCATATAAAATATAGTTTTTTGCCTGACAAGATAATTGAAATTTTGTTCTTAACAAAAAAGCGTTGCCAAAATTTGGCAACGCTTTCCAACCCTTAAACGTGTTACTAACCTTTTCTTTTATCTATATGAAAATCGAAAAAATGCACTCTGAAATAGTATAAATGCCTAATAATATGATATTTATACTTGTTTATTGCCAAATAAATGAGGCTTTTACTTTTTGCCTTTGCCTTTAGTTCTTGTTTTTTCAACCGTTACACCGTTGGTTGTTTCGGTATATTTCAAATCACAAGTGCCATTGCCGTAATCAACTACTGTTTTTACACCAGCTGCCGTTGTAATTTCTTCAGTGCCACTCACAGGGAAACCTTTCGAGTCAGAGCATAAATTTTTTGTAAGCAATGCTTTGGTAATATTTGTTGAGAATGTAGTTCCATCGCTTGATTTTCCGGTAGTAGAACCAGTTACCGACGACTCATCATCGCCACGGTCTGCTGTGCCTTTATCATCAATTTTACGTGAACGGTTGCTTGTATATGTAATTATTTTACCTGTATTACTATTCAAAATAGTCATAGTAGCTAATTTTTCGCTGGCAGTTGCTTTGCCACTTACCACAGTCGTGGTGATGGTATGCGAGCCATTCAAGGTAAGGCTATCTCTTTTCAAATTGTCATAAGTTACGGTTCTGACCATTGTTCCTGAGAAAAGGGCATCGGGTTTTATTGGTATTGTGATGGTCATTTTGCCACCTACTGCTTTGTCACCACAAACCCCACCTGCAACAGCCGTAAAGTCATATACAATCGTAATTATACTATTGGCAACAGTTTTGGTTACTGTGGCACAATTGCCATCTTTTCCTTTCCAAAGTTTGTCCCAGCCACCACCAAGCATCGGAATATGTCCATCTCCTTTGTCGAGCGTTTCGCCAGTTTCACGAAGGTTTCTTCCACCAAAAGGCATAAAAGTTGCATCATCTGCTAACTGATAGGCACTTTCAGATTGGTCGTTGGCTGTCTGACTGTCGCTTACTACACTTGTTGCTTGATTGGTCGGTGTTGTGCTACTGTCGTCTTTATTACAAGAAACGACCATCATTCCTAATGCGATACTTAATCCTGCGATTTTTAAAAAATTGTTTTTCATTTCGGTTTTTGTTAGTTTTTAAGAGTGATACAAATAATAAAAATGTGTACACGTCTTTACATAAAATGGTAAATATTAATGAATGATAAGATTGATAGGTTTGTGGTAAATGACGTAAGGTTTGATAAAAAAGGTTGCATAAGGTTTAAATTAAAATTTTAAATTTTGACCTTTTAAAGGTAGTCTAATTAAAAAATACTAATTTTTAATTGTGATGTTTTATGATTGCAGCCCTATCTTTGCAGATGGAAAAACAATCTGATAGTATCTTCTCACTCCAATTTTGGCTTCTTTGCTTCAGTTCTTTGGTGTTTTTTTGTAGCTTCAATATGCTTATTCCCGAATTACCTGATTACCTTAGTAGTTTAGGAGGAGATGACTATAAAGGCTTGATTATCAGCATGTTTACTGTTACCGCTGGACTTTCAAGGCCTTTTAGTGGACGATTGACCGACCGCATTGGGCGTGTTCCTGTCATGGCTTTTGGGTCTTTAGTTTGCTTTGTTTGTGGTTTTTTCTACCCAATTGTTGTAACGGTTTATCCTTTTTTATTTCTAAGATTAATTCATGGCTTTTCGACAGGTTTTAAACCTACGGGAACGGCTGCCTACATTGCTGACATCGTACCGATTCACCGAAGAGGCGAAGCGATGGGAATGCACGGAACAATGAGTAGCCTCGGAATGGCATTTGGGCCTGCTCTTGGTAGTTGGATTGCCGACACGTTTTCGATGAATGTTTTGTTTTATGTTTCGTCAATGTTTGCTCTTATTTCGATTGCAATTTTGTATAATATGAAGGAAACGCTGCCGAAAAATAAACAAGAGAAGTTTTCGCTTAACTCATTGAAAATCAATAAAGAAGATATTTTTGATAAAATGGTGTTACCTGCTGCCATTGTTGTGTTTTTGACCTCGTTTAGTTTTGGTGCGGTAGCTTCACTTACGCCCGATTTGAGCAAAAGCATTGGCTTACACAACAAAGGTTTTTACTTTCTGGTCTTTACTTGTGCATCGCTTTTTATTCGTATTGTTGCAGGAAAAATTTCAGATAAAAATGGGCGAATTCCTGTCATTCGATGGGGATGCTTTGCCTTAATTATTGCTATGGGCTTGACTGCCTATGCCAATGATATTTATTTTTTTATAATGGGGGCAGTTTTCTTTGGTGTAGGAATGGGTATTTTATCGCCAATTTTGCAGGCATGGACAGTCGATTTATGTGATGAACATAACCGAGGAAGAGCATTGGCAACCATGTATATTTCGCTTGAAGGAGGCATTGGTTTAGGAGCATTTTTATGTTCCAAAATTTACCAAAACCAAGTGCAACGAATGCAATATGCCTTTTTGTTTGTGGGAGCGTTAGCTGTTTTGGCAATGGTCTATTTGTTTTCAGGAACGGTTCGTAGAATGAAGGCTGCGAGCTAAAACCATTTTTGTTCAATCTTACCGATGTATTTATTGTCAAGATTTTTAGCTAAATATTGGGACAGTTTCTCCGAAATATTTGGATATAAATTTTTTTCAGATAACTCGTTGATATTCAGCCATTTAATCGCTATTGCCGAAGTTTCTTTTGGATTTAAAGTGGGTGTTCCTTCAGTAATTTTTCCAACAAAAATAAAATGAAAAGTCTGTTTTTGCTGTTCCAAAGCATGCACTTCTCCAACCATAATTAGCTCACCTATTGCTACTTGTATTCTCATTTCTTCTGCCAATTCTCGTACTAAGGCATCGGTTAGATGTTCGCCAAATTCTAAATTTCCACCTGGTAAATTAAAAACGTCCTGACCACTGTAGCTATACTGCATGGTCAGGATTTTTTCATTTTCTATAATTAAAATTGCTGGTCGGATTTTCATAGCCCCCTTTTTTTATGCTTATTTCAATGCTGATTCATAAAATTTGTCGGCATCCTGCTTTAATTTTATCAGCGATGTTTTATGAATATACATCATGTGACCTGCCTCGAAGTAAGTAAAATTGACATTTTTTTTCTGCTCAGGGCGAAGCATCATGTGATTGAAAGTATATTCGGCGGCGTAATATGGCGTTGCCAAATCATAGTAACCTGCTGCTACCCAAACTTTCAAATAAGGGTTTTTTGACATTGCTTGCCGAAGCGTTTCACTCACATTGAGGAATTGGTTTTGCACATTATTATAATTCCACGGCTGTACTCTGCCTGTCAGAATCAGGTAGGGTAAATCATTTTCATATTTCAAATCTTGACGTAAATATTGGTTGATAGTTGCCGAATATGGCCCCGAAATAGTAGCATCCAAACTTGGGTCAAATTCGTAGCGTTCGCCTGCATTGTCATAGTCAGTTCCTGTAAACCTTCCATCCAATCGTCCAGCGGTTTTGCCTTCATTTCGGAGCAATTCTTTTACAAAACGCCCAATTTCTATGCGATTATTGGCATTTTTAATATATTCTTTCGATAAACCAGTAAACTTGCTCAGTTTTTCTGTAACCATCATTTGTTCTGCTTCGCTTGCCAAATCGCCTTTCATCAATACCGTTGAATATTCATTTGTGGCAAATTTTTCAACTTCTCGCAAAGTTTTTTGTAAATCTGCTTGGTATTCGGAAGCGATTTTTTTGTGGTACCAAGCCATTGCAGTATAAGTAGGTAAAAACAATGAAAATGGCAAGTCGTTTCCTTTTTCAAAGCGAGCCGTTTGGAAATTCAAAATTGAAGAAATCAGAGCAACTCCATTGATATACATATTGTATTTATCTTGCAAATAGCCCGACAAACCAGCGGCACGTGTAGTACCATAACTTTCACCTGCCAAAAACTTAGGAGAATTCCAACGCCCATATTTTGTAGCATACAGTCGAATAAACTCGCCAACAGATTCAATATCTTCGGTATAACCTAAAAACTGACGTTCGTTTTCGCCAGCCGCCGCACGACTATAACCCGTATTGACGGGGTCAATAAAAACCAAGTCGGTTTTATCAAGCCAACTGTATTCGTTATTTATATAGGAGTAAGGCGGAGCTAAAGCCTCACCTTTTTCAGTCATCGGGATACGCTTTGGGCCAATGCAACCCATGTGCAACCAGACCGAAGCCGAGCCAGGACCGCCATTGAAAGTGTAAGTCACTGGGCGTTTGGCTACATCAGTAACGCCATCTTTTGTGTAGGCAATAAAGAAAATATTGGCTTTTGCTTTACCACTTTCATCTTTAAGTACCATATAGCCCGTGCGAGTGGTATAGTTAATCGTTTGTCCGTTGATAATAACTTGTCCTTTAGTTTCGATAGGAGCGGGGATATTTTGGGTAATAATGGTTGGTTTTTGCTCTGTTTTTTTCTCGGGATCTTGTGCCAAAGACAGAATCGAGCAAAACATGAGTGCGATTAAAGTGGTTTGTTGAATTTTTTTCATAGTCGTAAAAGGGTTTGTATGAAACAAAAATAGTTAATCTTTATTTAGAAAAGTAGTTTGATATACAAATTGAAACCAAATATTTTTTTTTGGAATAATGGAAGCAACCTCTAACCTAAATAAAAAATGTTTGAGCTTGTTTTTGAAAGGCAAATGCGATGTGAGTAAATAATTTGAAACGAAGTATTTTTGCCAAAGATAAAAAGTGTCGGTTTGTTAATGGACGCTTTTTTGTTTATTTATAGATAATATGACAATTCTTGAACTGAATTGTTTTGAGTTTAGAAGTAGATGTACTAATTTTACATTCGCAATTTGCAAAATTCTAAGCATAAAAATGAGAGAGATACAATTCAGAGAAGCCCTACGTGAAGCCCTTTCGGAAGAAATGAGACGTGATGAAAACGTGTTTTTGATGGGAGAAGAAGTAGCCGAATACAACGGTGCTTATAAAGTAAGTCAAGGAATGTTGGATGAGTTCGGTGCAAGACGAGTTATCGACACGCCAATTGCCGAATT
Source organism: Emticicia sp. (assembly GCF_043780375.1). Taxonomy (GTDB): domain Bacteria; phylum Bacteroidota; class Bacteroidia; order Cytophagales; family Spirosomataceae; genus Emticicia. Next base: position 12,685 of record NZ_JAYWCU010000099.1, read on the forward strand.
AGGTTTTGGTGGAATTGGTGTTGGAGCTGCCGTAAATGGCTTACGTCCAATCATTGAATTTATGACTTTCAACTTTTCATTGGTTGCTATTGACCAAATTATTAATTCTGCTGCCAAATTTATGTCAATGTCGGCAGGACAATATTCTTGTCCTATCGTTTTTCGTGGGCCAACAGGAAATGCCGGTCAGTTAGGAGCTCAACATTCACAAAACTTCGAGAATTGGTTTGCCAATACCCCAGGTCTGAAAGTAGTTGTACCTCATTCTCCATACGAAGCAAAAGGTCTATTAAAAGCCTCGATTCGTGATAATGATCCAACTATCTTTATGGAGTCGGAGCAAATGTACGGCGATAAAGGCGAAGTACCTGAAGGCGAATACATGATTCCATTAGGAAAAGCCAATATAATGAAAGAAGGCTCTGACGTAACAATCGTTTCTTTTGGAAAAATGATTCCACGTGTAGTTTTGCCAGCAATTGTAGAATTAGAAAAAGAAGGAATAAAAGTTGAATTAATTGACCTTCGCACGGTTAGACCTATTGATTATCAGACAGTTATAAATTCCGTAAAGAAAACAAATCGATGTGTAGTTGTTGAAGAAGCATGGCCATTGGCAGCGATTTCTTCGGAGATTACTTATCACTTACAACGTTATGCGTTTGATTATTTGGATTCACCGGTGATTCGTGTAAACAATATGGATATTCCACTTCACTATGCACCAACGCTTATTGATGTCACTTTGCCAAACATGAAGCGTACGATTGATGCTGTGAAGAAAGTAATGTATAAATAAAACCTTTTCGGTGTTTTCTGCTTTGCTCAGATACCGAAAATAAAGCCCCATTGCCTGAACGAATTCGAATTCGAAGGCAGCGGGGCTTTTACCTTCCTGCCCACCTTAATTAATGTTGCTATTTTGTGTTGGGTTGATATTAAAATAGTATTGGAGCTATCAGTCGTTGTGAAAAAACGTTCAGTTCAACTGCAACTTAGAAAAACGCAAGGACTTGACTATTGATTTCACAACGGTTTTAAATTTTAGCCAAACTCACTGAGCATTCTGCCTAATGATAAAAAACAATATCAATGTTTTGAATGTTATAATTATAAACACAGGTAATGAATATCATTATTTGCCTTTTTATTATGAAATTTTTTATGCAATTTTACACCAAGTTAATTCCATAAAACCAACTTTAAAAAATAAAATCATAGGTTTAGTTTACATGTATATTGTTCGAATTAAGTTTAAAAAAAATCAATAAAATTATGTTTAAGAAGTTTACAATAACAGACAAATTATTATTCATCTCAGCATTCCTTTCGCTTATTTTCTCCGAAATATTGTATTTTCAAGGAGAAGATCACGCTGCAATATTTATAGGTATCTGGGTGCCATCAATACTTGCTTTCGGAATTTATTTGAAGCTAATAAACAACCAAAAAAATGACTGAAATAATACCATATTTCGCAGTATTAATTACTTTATTATTTGGAATAGGTTTTTATTTTGGACTCCAGGAGTTTAAAAAGTTATAATAATAATAAGTTTAAACTACTTCCCTATTTGCCCAATTTACCTTACCGTTGCCTAATCGAAGTCGTAGGCAGCGGAATTTTATCTCCCAAATCTTAATCCAATAGTCGTCAAGTTTTGAGTAGCGTTGCTTCTGTCCTGCCTATTTTGAAATAAATTTTTAATGTCTGCTTCTAAAAATAAATTTACAACACCATATCCTACATTCAATGTGATGCCGTAGCGATATGGATTTTCTTTGCTTTTTATCGCAACTTTGCTTTCTTGCTGATTGAGTGCTTTTATCTCCGAAAAATTACGACTTCCCCCAAGTAAAGTGCCCATATAAGCCCCAAAGCCTACATTGAAAGTTCGTTGGTTATCTCCTCCATAAAAATAGATGGTCGGAATAACTTTAAAATCTACATAAAAAAGCGACTGATTGAAGGTATTTGGAGCGTACCCGCCTCTTTCGGGAGTAGCTAAGTTTGGCGATATAGCAAGATTATCAACAGTATAATAATTGCCATTTTTGGCGGGTCGGTAAATAGCAATCGTATCAAGTTTTGTATTATCTTGACTATTCAAGCGAAGCAAATAGGCGGTGCTTTTTGTACTTATACTACGCACAAAATACCAGCTAAGGTCAAAACCATACCGCAAAATAATCTCCTTTCGACCAGCCCTAATAAAACTTTCTTGCCGCATCAACGCCACACTGATATTAGGCGAAGAAAAAAAATTTTGTCGAAACAATATTTCTGTCATTTTGAAAGAAGACAGTGAAGTATTGGTTCGTTGTAAATATTTTGCCGAATTTAATCCAACCGAAAAATTGATATAAGTATCTCTTTTTAAGCGTTGCCACTGATTGAGGTTTTGTAACTGCCGTTGGCGAGTAGTTTCTTTGGTATAAGAATTTCCTTCAAAATCTTGTCGAAAACTACGCCGAATATTAGCAGGCATTTCTTCCAAATCTTGGTTCATTTGCACAACGATTCTGTTCAAATCATATTTTTCCAAAGCCTTCAAATCCTCACGAGTTTCGCCCCAAAGAATGATTTTTTTTCGTTTGCCAATATTTACTACGATTGAGTCGATTTCTGCCTTTTTAATGTAAAAATTAGCATAAATTTCTGGCGAGAGAAGTAACAATAGGAGTAGAAGGAGTTTTTTCATGGTAAAAAACCTTTGCAGAAACACTAAGAAGAGATTAAATTTTTTACTTTACAGTAGAATCTACTACCGTTTCATTCTTGAAACTTTCTTTCACAAATGCCCAAACTTTGTTTGGTTTCCCATTAATTGAAGGCAGTTCGTCAGTAGTTTTATTCATTTTTCTTGCCATTCGAGCTGCATAACCTCTAAGCTTTTCTTTTCTCTGAATGTTATAAGTTTCATCATCTTCTGGAATTTCCAAGATGGCAATACGTTCTTTCTTTTTCGGAATTCGTACTTCCAGAATAGCTGGATTAGCAATAAATGTCAAAGATTTTTCTGAGAAAACAGGATCACTTATTTCTACTGTTTTTTCTTCGTTCACAGCAATTTCTTGTTTTTCAAAAGTGGGTTTTTCAAGAATTTGAGATTCAATAATGGCTGTGGCAATGCTATTTTCTGGTACTATATTAATAATTTTCTTTTCTTGAAAACTTTTTATAAAACCTGTCTTTTTTGCAGAAACCTGTTGTTTATATTTAATAGTATTAAGGGCAATATTTTGGGGTTGTGAAAAGGTTTTATTGTTTTCAACTGCTTGATTATTAATGATTGGTGCATTGTTTTTTGCAAAATATGCACCAATGCCGCTAAGCAAAACAATGCTTGCGGCCGCAGATTTCCACCAAGCTAAAAAGGACCTTTTCTTAGTGTTTTTTTGCTCAATGCGTTGCCAAACCTCGCTTTGATTCCAATCAAAATCAAAACTATTTTGGTCAATTTTCTGTTTAATTTCTTTATAAAATTTCTTCTCTTCCATGATTTTTATTCATCAATAAGATTTTCTTTTGTAACAATTTTCGAGCATGGTTTAATTGCGATTTTGATGTTCCTTCATTGATATTGAGTTTTTCGGCAATTTCTTTGTGCGAATAGCCTTCAATAGCAAAAAGATTAAAAATTGTGCGATAGCCGTCGGGCAAATTGGCAATTAATTGATAAATTTCATCGCTCGAAATAGCATCAAGGGCAGTTTCATCAACTGGTATTTCGATTGCCTCACTTTCGGGCATTAAATGAAAATTGGCTTGTTTTCGAAGCAGCATCAACGATTCATTGACCACAATTTTTTTCATCCACGCCTCAAAAGAACGTAAGCTTTCAAACCTAAAGGTAGGTGCTCCATCAAATATTTTAAGAAACGAATCTACTACCAAATCTTCTGCTGTCATGCGGTCTCGCACGTAGCGATAAGCAATACGATACAAAAAGCTACCGTACTGCTCAAAGATTTTTTTTTGAGCAACAGCGTCTTTCTTTCGCAAACTTTCGATGGTGGCAGTAGCAATCAAAATTAGTAACGATTGGTTTTATATGATGTAAATGAAAAAAAGCGTTAAAAAGTTGTACGAGACAATAAAAATAGTCATATTTTCAATAAAAAAGTAAATAATTTAATTTAATTGATATTCAGGTTTTGTTTTTTCAATTGAAATATCTAATTTTGCAGTCCGTTTTAGAAAAGTAATAAGAAATTCAATAAATAAAGCAATGAAAAAAGATATTCATCCAAATTATAGACCAGTTGTTTTCTGGGATTTGTCAACAAATTTCAAATTTTTGACAAAATCGTGTGCTAATACCAAAGAAAATATTGTTTGGGAAGATGGTAATCAGTATCCTGTTTACAAAGTTGAGGTTAGCTCTGACTCACACCCATTTTACACTGGTAAAAATGTATTACTTGATACTGCAGGACGTGTTGATAAGTTCAACAAACGTTATGCAGCAAAGAAATAATTTTCTTTCGCTTATCAAGAAAAAGCCTTTCAGATTAATTTCTGAAAGGCTTTTTTGTTAAATCTACTCTATATTTTACTTGCATTAACTACCCAGAATCTGTTCCCTTTTCTTCAAAAAAGGATGTAAAATAACAGATAGCAAAATCAAAGCTCCGCCAATATAAAAGCCCGAAGTCATTTTTTCTTTTTCTCCAAAAATAAAATACGCCATTATAATTCCATAAATTGGTTCCATATTGATGGAAAGATTGAGCGTAAATGCCGAGATTTTTTTGAGCAAGTGCATCATTTCAATGTAAGGATACACAGTGCAAACCAACCCTAAAATTGCTATCCAAAGCCAATCGAAATGTGTCAGAACTAACTGATGCAGAACACCGCCCGAATCAATGCCTTTCGAGAAATAAATGATAATAGGAATATAAATCCAAGAAGAAATAAATGCTCCCACCATTTCATAAAAAGTAACGATGTGTGCATTAGATTTTTGTGCGAACTGAGCATTTATAACCGAAAAAACAGTTGCTAAAATTGCTCCAATAATACCAATGATAATACCTGTGAGATATTGGGATTCAAAAGCAAAAACAAAACACATTCCTATCACGACTAAAACTCCCAAAAAGACTTCTACCCAACTGATTTTAGTTTTGCGAACAAATGGCTCAGCAATGCTTGTAAAAAATGAAGTTGTTGAAAATGTCACTAAGCTCACAGCCACCGTTGATGCACGTGCCGAACCAAAGAAACAAATCCAGTGCAATGACATAATTGCTCCAACACCCAATAAAGGCAAAGCTTCACACAATGAAATTTTTAAACTTCTTTTCTGTAAAGTAGCTACAAACCACATTCCAGAAGCTGCCAAAAGTGTGCGATAAAATACTACACCCAAGGCAGAAACTTCCATAAGCCGTCCAAGAATGGCAGTGAATCCTAAAATAATGACAATAAAATGAAGTTTAAAATAATCATTTGGTAATGGTTTGGTATTCATGCAGTGTTTTTTATGCAAATAAAGTAAATAATCTCAAAACTAAATGTGCCACGTCGATATGGCGTGGCACATTTTTATGTTATTTGTCTATTAGACTTCCTGCGAAAGTGTTTTATGATTGAAAAACAGTAGATTTTCAAGCGAAAATTGAGGGAATTTTGAAAGCATAGCACCGCTACGGTTGAAAAATTTGCTCAATTTGTAGCCGAAAAGATGGTATTTTTCGACTTAAAATACTTTCGCAAGAAGTCTATTATTATTTCTATTACTCTTCTGATTTATTCTTCAAACTCATCAAAAGTGCATAAGCTCCTTTGATAACAAAAGTCTGGTTATTCAGATTTTCAGTTTTGAGAATTTCGGTAAAACCTTTTTCAGTATTGCCTATTTGTACTTCAATCATCTCAAATTGTGTTGCCGATTTCATTACAAAAATATAGTGCTTATTTTCAAATCTTACGACAGCATCTTCGGGTAAAACATACGATTTGGCATTCGTAATCGCAATTTCGGCATTCATGTAAGTCCCCGGAATCAAGGCTTTATCATAAGCCTCAAAATGGCAGTGAACCTCAGTATTTCTCTCTTCATTTAGACTTTTACCAATCAGCAAAATCTCGCACGGATATTTTTTATCGGGATAAGTATTGGTATAAGCCATTACTTTCTGACCGATGCTGAGTTTGTCTAAATCTTTTTCAAAAACCTTTAAAGCTAAATGAATGTCGCTGGTATTGACCAACTCAAACATTACGTCGGTTGGAGCAATATATTTGCCAATATTTACATTTACTTTACTCACATAGCCATTGATTGGCGAATAAATATTAATACTTTTCGAAATCGAATTTTCATTGAGTTTTTCAGGATTTATACCTATTAATTTGAGTTTTTCGGCAAATGCTTTCACCAAAATCTTTTGGGTTTTTAACTCCATTTCTGCTTGTTGGAAAACTTTATCGCTGCTTGCTTTGCTTAGATTGAGTTCTTTTTGGCGTTGATATTCATTTTCAAGAAAACTAATCTTTGATTGAGTAATTAAGAAATCTTGCTGAAGTTGAATATATTGCGGGTCTTCGATTATGGCAATGCTTTCACCTTTACGAACATGCATTCCTGGTATCAAATGAGAACTTTTAAGATACCCCCCCATCGGTACACTCACCGAAATTAAGTTTTGTGGTGGTACATCAATGCGTCCGCTCACTTTCAAGATGGTTGAAAATGTTTTTTGCTCCAAAGAACCCGTTGTAATTCCGATGCTTTGTACTTGTTTTTCGCTCAGATTGGCAATCGAACTTTCCACTACTATCGAATCGGTGGTTTCTTCGGCAGCTTTTTTGTTCCTGCACGAAGTCAGTATTAATATTGAAGCTACAATTAGTAGCATATTTACTAAATTTTTCATTCTTTAATGTATTTTTTTGTTGGATATAATGTTTTGCATCCAACTATGGTGATTAATAATTAGTAACCGTCACTCAGGAAAATTAATAAAGTCACAATATTAGAATTGTACCAAATAATTAATCTGTATAGCACTTTCGTTCAGGTTCCTGATTGCTTCAATATAATCGTTTCGAATGGTAGTAGCTTGATTGATCAATGTAACCCATTCTAAATAATTGATACTGCCATTGACCAATTGCTGTTGGGCAGTTGTGCTTATAAGCGTCGAGTTATTGAGGGCTTTTTTTTCAAAATATTCTACTGTTTTCTGAAATTTTTCATGTTCAATAATGGCTGCTTGATAATCGGTATTGAGTGCCTGTAAAGCTGCCGAATAGCTACTTTCTGCTACAAGTTTATTGACTCTTTCGCTATTTATTTTTGCTTTCTGAGCCGCCCTAAAAATCGAAATTCCTACTCCAACTTGTATGGACTGAAATCGGTAAAAACCACCATAAGTTTTATTGTCGGCACCCGTGCCTCTAATACTTCCGTTGTTGTAGTTAAACGCCATGGTTGGCAATAGTTTTTTCTTTTCAACTTCAATTGTGGCATCGAAAATTTGCTGTTGTTGGCTCAAAAATTTCATTGTTGGATGCCCTTTTAATGCCTCAATATCGGCTTTGTAATTGATAGAAATTTTGAAAGAACTTTCCAAAGGCATTAATGTCGTAGTTGAGTTTAATAAATACTGAAAATGTAATTGCTGTACTTCGACGTCTTGCTTGAGTTGGTTTAATTGCACCCTAATTTGTCCTAATTGATTTTCGGCAGTAATCTTTTCTAAAATATTGCTTTCGCCTTTCGCTAAACGTAACTCGGCTCGGTCGTAAAATGCAGCATACAAACTATCGGCAAATTGCAAAAGTTGACTTTTTTGCTGTAAATACAGCAAGTGATAAAACGTTTGAGTTACTTGCTTTTTGAGTATTTGCTCTGTCATTTTTACATTCAGTTCACTACTTTTCCAATGCTCAATAAACAAGTTTTTTTGACTTTCATATACTTTTGGAAAACTGAAAGATTGCCCCAAAGCAAATCGAGTATCGGCATAAATGCTATTAATTTGCCCAGTTTCTACCGAAATATTTGCCGATGGAAGAATTTTCGCTGTATTTATTAAACTTTTTTGATAATCAGCTTTTAGTTTTTCGTTTTTAATTGAAAGGTTATTTTTTAATGCAACGTCAATCGCTGATTGAAGTGTAACTGGTGTTTGGGCATTAGCCGACCAACCAAATGCCAAAATTATTGCAATAATTGCTGCTTTGGGAGTGATTTTCTTGGTACTTCCTTCAAAAATTATGTACAAAATTGGTAAAACAAAAAGTGTCAAAAATGTAGCAACCAGTAAACCGCCAATAACGACAGTTGCCAACGGACGTTGCACTTCTGCTCCCGCACCGTTGCTGAGAGCCATTGGCAAAAAACCGAGCGATGCCACAAAAGCAGTCATTAATACTGGGCGTAAACGAACTTTTGTTCCGAGCAAAACTGTCTTTTTGAGATCATCTAAACCATCCTGTTTTAGTCGATTAAACTCGGCAATCAAAACAATGCCGTTTAAAACTGCCACACCAAATAAGGCAATAAAACCAACCCCCGCACTGATACTAAACGGTAGGCCACGCATAGCCAAAAAGAATATGCCACCAATGGCAGATAACGGAATTGCCGAATAAATAAGCAAGCCATGTTTGACTGAATTAAAGGCAAAAAATAGCAATAAAAATATTAAAATTAGTGAAACTGGTACGGCAATCATTAGCCTTTGTTTAGCGGCATTTAAGTTTTCAAAAGCTCCGCCGTAGGTTACATAATAGCCCGTGGGAAATTTAATTTTTTTGTCGATTTTAGCTTGTAATTCATTCACAATAGATTGAACATCTCGCCCTCTTACATTAAATCCAACGACAATTCTACGTTTGGCATCTTCCCTTTGGATTTGATTTGGACCATCTTTTATGGCAACATCTGCCAATTGAGACAAAGGAATTTGTGTACCTTGTGGGGTTAGGATAAGCAAATTTTGAATATCTTGAATATCTTTTTTCTGCTCGCCCGCCAGCCTTACAACTAATTCAAAACGTTTTTCGCCTTCAAAAACCATTCCTGTACTTTGCCCTGCCAAAGCGGTATTCACGATTCGATTAATATCTAAAATCGTTAAATTATACTGTGCAATCATGTCACGTTTGTAGGCAATAATTACTTGCGGCATTCCTGAAACCCTTTCTACATAAAGATTTCTGGCTCCTTCGACAGTATTTACAATTTCGCCCATTTTATTTGCGTAGGTTGTCAAAGTATCTAAGTCTTCACCAAAAATTTTACAAACCACATCTTGTCTTGCACCAGTCATTAATTCGTTGAAACGCATCTGAACTGGATATTGAAAACCAGCTGTCACTCCAGGTACTTCTTCAAGGGCTTTACCCATCTTTTCGGCCAATTCATCAAAAGTTTTTGCCGAAGTCCATTCGCTTTTATCTTTCAAAATCACCATCATATCACTGGCTTCCATTGGCATTGGGTCGGTTGGTACTTCGCCACTACCAATTTTTGTTACGATTTTTTCTACTTCAGGAAACCTTGTTTTCAAGATATGAGCAGTCTTTTGAGTGTTTTCAATGGTTGTTTTTATGCTACTTCCTGTCAAAACTCTAGTATCGACTGCAAAATCGCCTTCTTCAAGAGCAGGAATAAATTCTCCTCCGAGGATTGTAAGCACAAAAACAGCAATCACAAAAAGCCCGATTGTAGTTGCCAAAACTATTTTTGGAAAACCAATAACCTTAGTCAAAGCTGATTGATATGCATCCTCAATTTTTTCCATTAATCTATCCGAAATATTTGGTTCATGTTTAGTTTTTTTGCTTAAAAACATGGCACTCATCATTGGAATATAAGTAAGCGACAAAATAAATGCTCCTAATAAGGCAAAAGCCACCGTTTGTGCCATTGGCTTAAACATTTTACCTTCGATGCCTTGTAAAGTAAAGATTGGCAAATAAACCACTAAAATAATTACCTGCCCGAAAACAGCACTATTCATCATTTTCCCTGCCGATTTTTTAGTAATTTCATCCATTTCTGCTTGTGTATAAGCTGCATTTCCGATTGCATTTTTTCCTGCAAGTACGTGCATGACCGCCTCCACAATAATTACCGCCCCATCAACAATCAAACCAAAATCTAATGCTCCTAAGCTCATCAAGTTTCCACTTACACCAAACAAATTCATCATGATAATTGCAAAAAGCATTGATAACGGAATAACAGACGCAACCAGGATTCCTGCTCTGAAATTTCCTAGAAACAGCACCAAAACAAAAATCACAATCAATGCTCCTTCCAAAAGGTTTTTTTCAACAGTTCCGATGGCGTTATTTACCATTTTGGTTCTGTCAAGAAAAGGTTCGATAACTACACCTTCGGGCAAAGTTTTTTGAATTTGTGCCACACGTTCTTTTACATTTTTTATTACTTCGCTGCTATTTGCACCTTTGAGCATCATCACAACTGCACCCGAAACTTCGCCTTTGTCGTTGAAAGTCATTGCTCCGTACCGAGTTGCATGACCAATTTTTATTTCGGCTACATCACGGATAAATAGAGGAGTGCCTCCGTGAAGACTTTTAATGGCAATATTTTTAATATCTTCAATGCTTCCAATTAAACCTTCACTTCGAATAAACAAGGCGGTTGAGCCTTTTTCGATATAAGCTCCACCCGTATTTTGATTATTATTTTCTACCGCTTTAAAAACATCATTGATTGTTATGCCGCTTGACTGAAGTTTGCGAGGGTCAATTTCGATGGAATATTGTTTGAGTTTTCCGCCAAAACTACTTACTTCGGCTACACCTTTTACGCCCAAAAGTTGCCTACGAACTATCCAATCTTGAATGGTACGGAGTTCTGTTTCGTCGTACTTTGATTCATAACCATCTTTCGGACGAACAACGTATTGGTAAATTTCTCCCAAACCAGTAGAAACTGGTCCAAGTTCGGGAACACCGATGTTTGCAGGAATCTGAGATCGGACTTGTTGTAGGCGTTCGGTCACTTGTTGCCTTGCCCAATAAATATCGGTTTCGTCGTCGAAAACGATGGTTACGAGCGAAAGTCCGAAACGAGAAAAACTTCTAATTTCTTTTAATCCTGAAATATTATTATTTGCCTGTTCGATAGGAAAAGTAACGAGTCGCTCAATATCGGTTGCTCCAAACGAAGGAGCAATTGTAATGACTTGCACTTGATTATCAGTAATATCAGGCACAGCATCAATGGGCAATTTGGTTACTTCGTAGCTACCATAGCCAATGAGAGCAATAGTAAATAGCCCAATGATGAGTTTGTTTTTGATAGCAAACCCAATGATTGAATTTAACATGATTTGTTAATTTTTTTATTTGAAATAGAGGCAAAATATTGTTTTGTTGTAGATTATTCTTACCTTAATTATTCATTTTTTAATGCTTTCGTTCAAAGAAAAACACTAATAATTGAATGTAAACAAAGTTAAAAAACCTGCAACATTTCGAACAATGTGCAACAAACTAAAATAATTTTCTAAAATAATGATAAAATTAGAATCTTGGCGGTTGCCAAATTGAAGATAAATAGGCCGAAATGATATTAGCAGAGGAAGAAAAAAGGATATTTTTCTTTTCAATGACGATTGTTTTTATCTGTGAAAGCTGTATAGTAAAAAAAATGCTTATTGGAAAAATAAACGAACAGCAATGATCATGCGATTTGAATGGAAGTTTATTATCAGTGGCGGCATCACCGTCGTCTCCGTGGTCGATAGCATAGTGATGATACAAAAAATCAGTAAACGACATGGAAGGATCTTGTTGTTGATGCTCAACAAAGTGTGAAAACAAAATAGGGAGTTTGAGCAATTGATTTAGCTCAGTTGCTGAAAGTAGGTAAATTACAATTAGGTATTTTGCTATAAACTTATTCACTATACAAAGATAGCTTTTTTTCTACAAAATTTACGTATTTGCAATTTTAAATGAAAAGCAACTGTGTTTATAACTTTATACCTCCAAAGACTTTACAAAAATAGGCTCCATCCAATCGGTTGGAAGTTTTTGTACGGAGGCGTTTAGCAGGGCATTCCATTGGTAAGAAATTTGTTCTAAATCTTGCTTTTCATAACGCTGCTCTATTATTTTGAAGGTGTTTTTTTCGCATAAAACCAC
>NZ_JAYWCU010000100.1:0-15468 GCF_043780375.1 Emticicia sp.
CCTAAGATTACAGTATTGACCAAATCGTTGATGCTACTTTTCACTCGTTCCGAAGTATCTGCCGTAACTTTTACTTCCAAACCTTGCGGAAAACGATCTTCTCTGTATTTATCCAATAAGGCTTCGATGCGTTCCGACACCGCAATCACGTTTGCTCCTGCACGCTTCACAACATTAAGAGTTACAACCGATTTGCCATCTAAACGAGCAAAATCTTGGCGTTCTTCGCTACTATCTCGCACGTCGGCTACATCACCTAAGCGAACAGTTGCTCCTGTTGAACTACGAATTTGAATATTTCGCATTTGGTCAACGTTACTAAATTCGCCTTTTACACGAATTGTTCGGCGAACATTATCTACATTTAGTTCTCCACCCGAAATATTTACGTTTTCACCTTGAATCGAACTTTGAATATCGTAGAAAGTCAAGCCTGCTGCTTGCATTTTATACAAATCAAGATTAATTTGTATCTCACGCTTTAATGTACCAACAATATCAACTTTCGTAATTTCAGGATATGATTCTATTTCATCTTGCAGTTGCTCGGCATAACCTTTCAATTTTTCAAGCGGGAAATTTCCTACTAAATTGATATTCATAATCGGAAACTCCGAAAAATTAACATCTTGTGCTGTAGGCCCACCGTCAAGCTTTTGTGGTAAATCACGCTTGGCTTTATCAATTGCATCACGTACTTTTTGCAAAGCTGCTTCTACTTTTACATCGGGGTTAAATTCAACCAAAATAACCGAAACGTCTTGTAAAGCATTCGATTTAATGCGTTTAACTCCCGAAATTGTCTTTAACTGCTTTTCTATAGGCTTGTTGATAACATTTTCGATATCGGCAGGAGTTGTTCCAAAATAAATGGTTTGAACATAAATCTGCGGTACTTTGATGTCAGGAAACTGCTCTTTTGGTAAGTTGAAATAGATCCCCAAACCTGCCATAAAAATCATTGCTGTAAATATATAGACTGTGGTTTGGTTATTGCCTAACCAACGAACCATGTTGTAGATTGCCCCACTTCCATGAGGTATATCTTGATGTTGTAAATTATCGTTTTCCATAATCCAAAACCTTTCTGAGGCTTTTATGATTGTTTAATGTTTTTTTTAATTGCCCTATTCGGGAGGGGTCGGGGGTTGAACTTGTTAAAAATTAACTGCCTGTCCATCAACTAAATCTTGATAGCCTTGAGTAATCAACATGTCGCCTGTTTGTAAACCCGATACAATTTCAATATCTCCATTATAAGTGATACCAGTAGTAACTTTACGGCTACGAGCCACTTTTTTTGAACCTTCCACAACTGCTAAATATACTATATCTCCCGCTTCGGTATGTTGAATATAATTTTGGTTAATGATAACTGCATTGCTTTTAGCTTGGTCATTAATATTCAAGATAGCAGTCATATTAGGCTTTAAATGGCTATCAATTTTTCGAATCGACGCCTCTACTACAAATGTTCTTGATGCAGGATTCACTGTTTGACCAACAAATGTCAATTTTGCCGTTGTTTCTTTACCTAAATCTGGAAATTTGACAATTACCTCGTCTCCTTGCTTAATTGTGCTTGCGTAAGTATCAGCTACTTGAGCCACTACTTTTAGGTTGTCCGAATTTACTACCCGCACAATTCCTAAACCTGGAGCTGCCATTTCTCCTGCTTTCATACGTACCTCATCTACGAAGCCACCTATTGGCGACACGACCGTAGTCATTGCTGTTTGAGTTTTGAGGGTAGAAATACGTTTTTCAAGTGCTTCAACATTACTTTTTGCTTGAATGTATTGAATCTCAGTACCAATTTTTTGATCCCAAAGTGATTTTTGTTTTTCGTAGAAAATCTTGGCTGTTTCTAACTGATAATCAATTTCTTGGAGCGATTGCTTCAACACTGCATTATCAATAGTTGCGATTGTTTGCCCTTGTTTTACATAATCACCTTCTTTTACATACAAACGTGTAATTGCTCCACCCATTTGTGGCGATACGAACATATTGTTTTTGGCATCAACTCTGCCTTGTATTTCAACAAAATGCTTAAAATTTTGGACTGCAATTGGTGAAACTGTTACAGTGATAACTTTCTCAACATCTTTCTTTGGGTCGAGAATATCAAGTTCTGCTTGTAATTTTTTGATACTTGCAGAAACCGTTTTTTCCTCAGCTTGAAGTTTGGCTAATTCGGCTTTTTTCTCCGATAGTTTATCACTACTACCTTTTGAGCAAGCTACTAAAATAACGAAAATTGATAATGTATAAAATGTATTTTTCATAAAATATATTGAATGATTGATTTAAATTATTGAATGACTGAATAAAGACAAATGCCTTATTCAAAATACTATTCATTGATAACGGCTTAATAGTGATTATAAACTAAACTTACTCTGCGAGCAATTTACCATTGGCTTTATCCAAATCAACTTTGGCAATAAGCAAATCATAAAGTGCGGCAAAATAATTAGTTTGTGCTTCTTTCAATGAAGATTCAGCGTTTATAACTTCGATATTTGTGCCTGCACCTGCTTGATATTTTATTTTTGAAACCCGCACAACTTCTTGTGCCAATTCCATATTGGCTTTTTGAGATTTCATGCTTTCTAAGCCATTTTTCAAACTGATAATGCCTTGAGTTGCTTGCAATTCAAATAATTCACGCAAATACGAAGCACTTTGATCAATTTTTGTAAGATTGATTTGATGTTGCTGAATCTGTAATTTCCTTAAACCGCTGTCGTAAATTGGTATTTGTAAACCTATACTCAATGCCGATGAACCAAACCAACGCTCGAAAGGATTGAATCGTGGGTTACTATGACCAGCCCCCAGCGAACCATTAAAAAACACTTTTGGAAAAACACCTTTTTCTGTGCGTTCCATGTCTAATGACGCCAGTTTTCGTTGCGTCATTAATGTTGAATATTCTATTCGATTTCCAAAATCTACACCTTGGTAATCAGGCAATTGTAAAATATTAATATCTGTTTCTGAGAGTTTATCTTTCAATACAATTGGCTCTTGTTGCTTCATTCCCATCTGGAATTTAAGTAAGCCGTAACTCAACTCTATCAAATTTCTTACTTTCTGAGTTTCAGTTACTAAATTATTGCGTTGCACTTGCAGGCGGTCAACATCTAATTTTTCGATAAAACCTTTTTCATTCATGATTTTCATTTCACGAAGAAGCGTATCTAAACGAGTAACATTCAAAATCAAAATCTTGCTTCTTTCTTCAGCAACCAATACCGAATAATAGGCTTTCATTATGTTTTCGGCAACTACAATTTTTGAACTCGCCACTGTTCTCTGAGCTAACTCACGATAAACAGGTGCAGCTTTAATTCCGACCAACCACGTAGCATCATAAAGTAACTGATTAAGGCTTACGCCCGCTTGCCCGCTCCACGGCACACCGAACTTAATCTTCATTACTTCGCCTTCTGCTGCTTGTGGATTGAAATTTTTGGCTGCAATTAGTGAAGTAGGTACAATCACGTTGGCAGTATATTGAAACTGCCCGTTTATTTGTGGTAAACCAGCCGCTTTTACTTGTTTGATGGTGTTTTCGGCAGAATAAATCTCCAGTTCAGCATTTTTTACGGTGAGATGATTTTTTATTCCGTAATGAACCGCCTCTTTCAACGAAAATGACTGCTGGCTATAAGCGGTGGATATAGTCAAAATCAAGAAAAATAAGCAAAACGCCGCCCGACGGAATGCCGTCCATATGTATTCTATTTTCATAATTATATGTAATATTTAATTTAACTCTTATTAATTAATAGACTTCCTGCGAAAGTGTTTTATGATTGAAAAATAGTAGATTTTCAAGCGAAAATTGAGGAAATTTTGAAAGCATAGCACCGCTACGGTTTAAAAATTTGCTCAATTTGTAGCCGAAAAGATGGTGTTTTTCGACTTAAAATACTTTCGCAGGAAGTCTACTGTACGAATTGCCTTATTTATGTGCTATAAATTATTCTGATTTTGTGTATTTTAGATAAATTTCTAATCCTTTTTCGGTTATAATTCCACGCAAAAAATGATTAATAAAGGCCAAATGCACCTCAAACTGCTTATACTTTTCGGGAGGAAAAATGCTCACATCAAAAGCAAAATCTATTTCTTCCATGCGTAGCCTTGATAAAATTTCGATATTAATATCGCTTCGATAAAGCCCTTGCTCAACCCCTTCTCGTAAATTTCGCTTGACTATTTCCAAAAAAACACTTTGTTTATGTTGCTGAAAAAGTTGCCAAGTTTTAGGGTGATATTTCTTCAAATCGTACAATACCATCGGGTTCAAAGTAGCTGCATGAGTTCGAAAAACTTCAATTTCCTTAAAAAACTCATCAATCGGATTTTCTGATTCCTTATAAATACGCTCACTTTCGGTCTGCTCACAAGTCATTCTGCTGCTTGCCACCTCGTGTACGATTGCATCTTTGTCTTCGAAATTTAGATAAATTGTTTTTTTTGAAATCCCCAATTCCGAAGCAATTTCGTCCATCGTAACACTACGAATTCCGAATTTACTAAAAAGTTCTTCGGCGGTATTCAATATACGTCCCCTTACTTCCATTTCTGTTCTTTAAATAATTCGAATCATCATTATCGATAGCTATATAACAGAAGAAACTATGGAAACTCTTGAAAGGTTCAAAGTTTTTATGATTTTTTTTAGATAAAAAATTAACAGTACAAAAATGAAAAAAAGGTAAATAAAATAAAAAACAAATCTGATGAAGTAAGTAATTCATCGTATGAAAGGGAAAATAGAGCATTTGAAGTCTATTTTAGTGATAAAACGCACACTATTGTATATTACAAAAAAATTATTTTTTTGTACTTTTCCAATACGATTATTTTAATACAAATCTTAAAAGTAAATTTTCAAGGAAAAGTTGTTTCAAAATTGTATTTTTGTAAACCATTCTAATTCTCTGCTTTCCTGTAATATTCTAACATTTTATAAATTAATAACCATTATTTGTCGTTAAGACAATTACCCCTGATGAGTTTTTATAAAAAATTTGTTTTCCCTTTTCTTACTCGCTACGATGCCGAGAAGATTCACTACACGATAATGGACATTCTCAAATTTGTCTGTAAAATTCCGTTCGTTCCAAGTATTTTGAGACTATTTTTTGAGAAAGAAGATACTCGTTTAGTAAGAAAAGTATTTGGTTTACGCTTCAAAAACCCTGTAGGATTAGCAGCAGGTTTTGATAAAAATGGTATTTGGACAGACGAATTGGCAAATCTCGGTTTTGGATTTATCGAAATCGGTACCGTTACTCCTCGTCCACAACTAGGCAATGATAAACCTCGACTTTTTAGGTTAAAATCCGACCAAGCACTCATCAACCGCATGGGTTTCAATAATGAAGGTTCATTAGAGGCAGCCAATCAGCTACGAAAAAGAAAATCTAAAATTATTATTGGTGGCAATATCGGTAAAAACAAAACCACCGAAAACGACGATGCCGTTTATGATTATTTGAAAGCATTTAACGACCTCTATCCTTATGTCGATTATTTTGTAGTAAATGTCAGCTCGCCCAATACCCCTGGCTTACGAGATTTGCAAGAAAAAGAGCCTCTAAAATACATTCTGAAAGTACTTGAAAGAGACAATGGAAGAAAATCAAAACCAAAGCCAATATTATTGAAAATCGCTCCAGACTTGACCAATGAACAATTGGATGATATTATAGAAATTATCAAAGAAACACGAACCTCGGGCGTTATCGCCACCAATACAACCATAAGCAGAGATGGCTTAGAAACTGATTATCAAGCTGTTAATGAAATTGGGGCGGGTGGTTTAAGCGGAAAACCCTTAACTAATCGCTCTACCGAAGTAATTAGGTATTTATCCGAAAAGTCAAATAAAGCATTTCCAATTATTGGTGTAGGTGGCATATATACTGCCCAGGATGCCATCGAAAAATTGCAAGCAGGAGCATCTCTCGTACAAGTTTATTCAGGATTTATTTATGAAGGCCCAGCAATCGTAAAAGAAATTTGTAAAGGAATCTTGAAAGAAAACACTAAAGTTAAATAATTGATTATAAATACATTACGAATAAAAAAGTATGATTCAGATTGCTGAATCATACTTTTTTTATTTTTTTGAAACCTTTTGATATTGAGTTTTGTATTACATGTATATACATATAATGTTGCTACATCATTAAAAATATTTCAAAAATTTAAATCAAAACAAACAATGGCAATCTGGACAATCGACCCAACGCACTCAGAAGTGCAGTTCAAGGTAAAACACTTAATGATTTCGACCGTAACTGGTACTTTTGGTACTTATGAAGGTAGCATTGAAACTGCAAATGATGAAGATTTTGTAGGAACAAGTGTAAATTTTTCGGCAGATATTGATAGTATCTCAACTGGACAAGAGCAAAGAGATGGACACTTAAAATCAGGTGAGTTTTTCGATGCTGAAAATTTTCCGAAACTATCTTTTGTTTCTACTTCAATGAAGAAAAAAGAGGGTGATTCTTATACATTAGAAGGAAATTTAACAATTAAAGGTGTAACAAAACCTGTGAGCTTGAATGTAGAATTTGGTGGAATAATGGGCGATTTCTACGGAAACACGAAAGCAGGTTTTGATATTTCAGGAAAAATCAATCGTCAAGATTTCGGTCTTACTTGGAGTGGCGTTACCGAAGCTGGTGGTATTGTCGTAAGTGACGAAGTGAAGTTAGTTTTCAATATTCAAGCTGCAAAGCAGAAATAAGTTTTGGTTGAAGTTGTAAAGTTAAAAAGGTAGCTGATTATCAGCATATTATACTCCTTAACTTTACAACTTTCTACTTTAAAACTAAAATCACAAGCTACTTGTTTTTCCTCCATCAACTGGAATACTCACGCCATTGACCGAAGCGGCAGCTGGCGAACATAGAAACGCAATGACAGCGGCTGTTTCTTGTGGTGTCGTAAATCGCCCAATCGGAATATCTTTTATTAGTTCTTGCTCAACTTCAGCAACTGTTTTGCTTGTTGAAGCAGCCCGCATTTCATTTACTTTTTTCAAACGTCCTGTTGTAGTATAACCTGGTAGCACATTATTTGTTGTAATACCAAACTTTCCCAATTCATTTGCCATTGACTTTGCCCAACTTCCCATTGCTCCACGAATCGTGTTCGACACGCCCAAGCCAACAATCGGTTGCTTCATTCCAACTGACGTTATATTAATTATTCGCCCGAAACCTGCATTTTTCATGCTCGAAACTACTGCTTGAGTCAATATTTGGGCAGAAATAACGTGTTCGTTAAATGTCTGAACAAATTGCTCAGGACTTGCCTCAATCACTGCTCCACCCAAAGGGCCACCAGTATTGTTTATCAAGATATGTGCTTCTGGATATTTGGCTAAAAAATTTTCAATCTTTGGCTTAATCTGATTAGTTTTTGAAAAATCAACAAGTAAATAGCGGTGTTTTTGACCTTTTTTCCGAGGTAATTCATCTAAAACCTCTTTTAATTTTTCTTCGTTTCTTGCAACAAGTATAATATTTGCCCCCAAAAGAGCCAATTCTATGGCAGTTGCTTTGCCAATTCCTTGTGTACTACCGCAAACGAATGCAGTTTTTCCTGTTAAGTCGAGATTCATAGCATTAAATTTTTTTTCTCAAAGTTACAATTTTATTGGTCGATTTGGAAAATCATAGAACAATGATTTGGCACTGTGGTTGGAAGTAGCGAATATTGCAATCAAAAAACTTATTCATGTACTTATCTGTTGTTTCGCCTGTATATCGGGCAGAAGAAATTATTGAACAATTAGTTTCTGAAATTCACCAAGCCGTTAGTCAAATAACCGATGCTTACGAAATCGTTTTGGTTGAAGATGGTAGCCCCGACCACTCATGGGAGGCAATTCAGCGGGTTTGTGTGCATGATACAAAAGTAAAAGGCGTAAAATTAAGTCGAAATTTTGGGCAACATGCCGCCATTACTGCAGGTTTGCAAATTGCACAGGGTGAATGGATTGTGGTGATGGACTGCGATTTACAAGACCGCCCCGACGAAATTCCGAACCTACTTGCCAAGGCAAAAGAAGGTTACGAATTGGTTTTTGCTCAAAGAGAAGTTCGGCAAGATGGATTTTTCAAAAAACTTTCTTCTAAGCTATTTTATAAAATTTTTAGTTATTTGACCGACACGGTGCAAGATAGTAGCGTTGCTAACTTTGGCATTTATCATCGAAAAGTTGTTGATGCGGTAATTGGTTTAGGCGATATTATTCGTTTTTTTCCAACGATGACTCAATGGGTAGGTTTCCGAAGAGCTTATTTACCTGTCAAGCATGACGAACGGGCTTCGGGAAAATCATCTTATTCTTGGAATAAGCTCATTGAGTTGGCATTTAATAATATCGTTTCTTTTTCTGATAAACCTCTTCGCCTGACAGTCCGCTTAGGTTTATTGATGTCTCTTTTTTCAGTTTTGTTGGGTTTGGCTTATTTGTATCTGTATTTTACCAATCAGATTGTACAATTAGGCTTTGCCAGCATCATTATTTCTATCACTTTCTTTTCGGGTTTAATCATTTTTATTTTGGGCATTATAGGTATTTATTTGGGTAAAACTTTTGAGCAAGTAAAAAATAGACCTGTTCATATTATTGACCAAAAATTAAACTTCTGATGATAAAATTAATGTGGGATAGTGCGTTCTTTGAAAGAAAAATAGGTAAATTAGCTATTTTAGTAGCAAATGAGGCTATTTTAAAAGATAATCTTATAAAAGCATTTGCCGAAAATTATGAATTAATTTACGTTTTTACTGAAAAAGATATTGAAATTCCTGATGAAATTCTTCAAGAATTCAATGGAAAGTTAGTTGATAGAAAAGTAACCTACACAGCAAAAATAGAGCAATTAAGTATAAATAAAAACGGCAACATCAAGGAGTTTTCGCAAGCAAAAGCAACCCCTGAACTCTATGAATTAGCTTATTTAAGCGGAAGTCATTCTCGTTTTAGGCTCGACGAAAAATTTGGAATAGAAAACTTCAAACGTCTTTATCGAGAATGGGTTGATAAGTCGGTGAGTCATGAAATTGCTCGTAGGATATTTGTCTATTCCAACAAAAAAATAGGTGGAATGGTAACTTTAGCTGTAAACGAAAGCAACGCAACAATAGGGCTTATAGCTGTTGACAGAGCCCTGCAAGGACATGGTATTGGCGTGGCGTTGCTTGATGCTTGTGTAAATTTTTGTAAAAGCGAAAAAATCTTAACTTTGGATGTGCCTACACAAATGGAGAATATACAAGCTTGTAGGTTTTACGAGAAGTATGGTTTTGAAGTAAAAGAAGTTGTGAATATTTATCATTTTTGGCAATAAAAAAGTCTCTCTATTAGCAAACAGAGAGACTTTTTTGTATTATTAACGTAAATGTTACATTAATTTTTCGACCTGCATATACCCCAATTCAACTGGCGTACTACGACCAAATATTTTTACACTTACACTTAGTTTTTTCTTATCTTCGTTAATTTCTTCAACTGCACCTTCAAAACCGCTGAATGGCCCGTCGATTACTTTTACATTTTCGCCTTTAGTAAATGATAACGATGAAGAAATATTTTCGCCAATAATCGTTTCTTCTTGAACACCCAAAATACGATTAATTTCTGACTGACGAAGAGGCTCAGGTGTCATGGAAGTACCATTGTTGCGACCTAAAAAGCCAATTACACCTGGCATACTTTTTATTAAGTGAAGCACTTCACCATTATTGAGGTCGGCATTGACAATAATATAACCTGGGAAAAAATTTTTCTCACGGATACGTTTTTTGCCATTACGAATGTCAGTAATTTTTTCGGTAGGAATTAAAATGGATGGTATTAATTCGTCCAATTTCCGTCGAGCTGCTTCGTTTTCGATGTAGGTTTTAATTTTCTTTTCCTGACCCGAAACTGCCCTCACAACGTACCAATTTATTTCGCTCATTATCGCAAATTTAGTATTGTTAGATTGATTGGTAGAACAAACGAAGACCGTTTTCGATTAAAAAATCAATTACACCCACCACTAAGGCGAAAATAAGTGATGCCACCAACACAAGTGTTGCACTTGATTGTAGCTCGCTCCATTTGGGCCATGTTACCTCTTTGGTGACTTCCTCCCAAGAGTTTTTGAAAAATTCTTGCATAATTTCTTTTTTATAAAATTGCACGGGCACTAAGATTCGAACTCAGATCAAAGGTTTTGGAGACCCGTATGCTACCATTGCACCATGCCCGTTTTTTATTCCAGTTTTTATTTTGGACTGCAAAGATAAGTATATTTTTTTTGTACACAAATTACTAAGACTAAAATTGTACCAAAAAAACATTTACGATTTACTATTTACGATTTACGAATGATTGGTTTCTTACAAATACATTCGTTACTACCTTATAATCAAGTTTTTAAATAACTCTACTAATTCTTCCTAAGTGGTAAATCGTAATTCGTAATTAACCTACCACTTTTACAATATGATTCTTTTTACCTTTACCAATCAATAAATATTTTCCTTGAAGTAGTGCTAAATCGCTAACTGGCATTTTTTCGTCTGTGATTTTTACTTTATTGATGCTTATGGCATTACCTTGCATGGCACGGCGAGCTTCGCCTTTTGATGCATAAACTTCGTTGTTGGTTATTATCGAAATTAAATCTAACACACTTGGGCATGATTGCCATGCTTCTTGTGAGATTTCGGTTTGTGGTACGCCATCAAAAATATTGGCAAACGTTTTTTCGTCTAAACTTTGTAAAGTTTCGAGCGTTGCTTTGCCAAATAATACTTCGGAAGCTTTTACTGCTAAATCATATTGCTCTCCGCCATGCACACGTATCGTAACATCTTTCGCCAATGTTTTTTGGGCAATTCGTAAGTGAGGTGCTTCGGCGTGTTGGGCTTCAATTGCTTGTATTTCTGTTTTTGATAAAAGTGTAAAAACTCTCAACAAACGAGGAGCATCAATGTCAGTTTGATTCAACCAAAATTGGTAAAAAGCATAAGGCGAAGTAAAATCTGGGTCGAGCCACACGTTGCCTGCTTCTGATTTGCCAAATTTTGTGCCGTCTGATTTTGTTACTAATGGCGTAGTGAGGGCATAAGCTTGATAAGTAACATCTTCTTCGTCACTTTCGCTGACCATTGCAATATCCATTGCGGCAGCCTCTTTTCTACGAATTAGTTCAGTGCCCGTTGTGATATTTCCCCATTGGTCAGAACCACCCATCTGAAGGCGAACATTCTTGTTTTTATACAACCAATAAAAATCATAGCCTTGCAATAATTGGTACGAAAATTCGGTGAATGAAATGCCCGTTGTCAAACGATTTTTTACCGAATCTTTCGACATCATGTAATTGACTGTCAAGTATTTACCTACTTCACGAAGAAATTCCAAAAAACCAATTTCTTTGAACCAGTCGTAATTATTAACTATTTCGGCTGAGTTTTCACCACAATCAAAATCTAAAAACTTGGCTAACTGTTTGCGAATACCATCTTGGTTTTCTCGCAAAATTTCTTCAGACAAAAACTGGCGTTCGGCAGCTTTTCCCGAAGGGTCTCCTACCATTCCAGTAGCCCCACCTACCAAAGCAAACGGCTTGTGTCCTGCCAACTGAAAGTGCTTTAGCAACATTATAGTAGCTAAATTACCAATATGCAACGATTTTGCCGTAGGGTCGAAACCAATATAACCAGCGGTCATTTCTTTGTTTAGTTGCTGTTCTGTGCCTGGCATAGCATCTTGCAACATTCCTCTCCAACGTAATTCTTCTATGAAATTCATAATAATAGTCAACGGTCAATAAATAAAATACTATTGACACTTTTTCAAGTCATTTATTTACAATTATGCCACGCTTTTATGGGGCGTGGCACAGATTATTTTTGCAAAAATAATCATTACTCATAGACGATTTGAAAAATCGTCGCACAAAATTATTTTTTCTTTTTATCGCCATGTTTTTTGTACCACCGATAAAAGTCGCTAAAATTATAAGTTGCCGAAAGTTGCAATGTGCGATTTTGAAAATTAAGTGGAATCACTGATTTATCGTCAAGCGTATAAGTTTTATTAGTTGTGTTGGTAAGACCATAAACATATCGAAAGTTTAAACTAAATAGATGAGCTGCATCAAGCATATCTATTCGCAGCCCGCCTACCATATTAAAATCAGTATTTTTCACTGGCCCATATTTAGTACCCGCATTGAGAGCAACGCCATATTCTGGCCCAACTATTAAATGCACATTTTTGGCAACTTCGTAGCCCAAAAGTATCGGTACGCTTACATATTGATAGTTATTTCGTAAAATAGTATTGCTTGTTTCAGCAAAATTTGACCCTGCTTTGAAACTTCCGCCTCTTACTTGATAATAAAGCTCAGGTTGAACACTTACTTTTTTAAGATTCCAACGATAGAAAGCTCCTACGTTTAAGTCATTTCTGAACTTACTTGTAATGTTTGTTTTGTTATTGATAATGGCCGTTTTTGAGTCGCCAGTACCTACTTTAAAACCGTATTGTGTAGCAAACCTGGTTTGAGCAAAACTGATAATGTTTACTAAAATTAAGATAGTGGTTAATATTTTTTTCATTGAAAATCTATAGTAAAAATAAAGTATGTTTTCTGTTAGAACGAAATTTGAAGCACAAAATTACGGAATCAAGAGCGAAGAATCACCATAACTTAGAAAACGAAAATTATTATTTAAGGCATAATCGTAAATTTTTTGCCAACTTTCGCCTACCAATGCCGCTACAAGCAATATTAGTGTTGAATCAGGTTGATGAAAATTTGTAATAATTCCTTTACAGATGCGGAATTGATAGCTCGGAAAAATAAAAATTTCGGTCTCGCCTATAAGTTGTTGAATATTTTTTTTGGTCATCAAACCAACAATTGCCTCAAGAGATTCTTGTGCAGTAAAGGTTTCAGTTCGATTGTATGGAAATAGTTTTTCGATGAAGAAATCTTCCTCTCCTATTAGTAATTTTACGCCAAACCAATATAAACTTTCGAGTGAACGCATCGAGGTTGTACCAACTGGAATTACAAAATCTATATTTCGTAAAAGATTGATTATAAACGATTTATCAAACACAATTTGCTCACAGTGCATCTTATGTTCGACTATGTTTTGCACTTTTATTGGCTGAAAAGTTCCTGCTCCTACATGAAGCGTAACGAAATCGTGCTTGATGTTTTTTTGAGCTAAATCCTCAAAAACTTCCTCTGTAAAATGCAAACCTGCCGTTGGTGCTGCCACTGCTCCATCTTTTTTTGAATAAACAGTTTGGTAAGTTTCATAATCTTTTTGTTCTGTTTCACGCTTGAGATAAGGCGGTAACGGAATTTGTCCAAAAAAGCCAACTATTTCGGCAAAAGTTAGGTTTTCGTTGTTCCATGAAAACTTTACGTAATTTTTTTCTTGGTCAATTAGTTCGGCGGTTAATTCTAATTCGATATCAAATACTCCAATTTTAGGGCAAATGTTATATGATCCAACATTATATGTGCCAACAATTTTCTCTTTAAAACGTTTTTTATTACCAATCATACAAGCCCAAGTACAAGTTTGGGTGGTTTCCATTACCTGTGAAACTATGTTTGAGGGAGCAACAGGATTTAGCAAAAAAACTTCTATCGCTACACCATTTTGTTTCTGAAAAAACAATCGTGCAGGAATTACTTTCGTATTGTTGAAAACCAAGAAGGTATTTTCGGGAAGATGATTTCTTAAAGTAGAAAACATGGCTTCTGAAATAGATAAATTCTTATATATCAACAACTTAGATGAGTCTCTTGGTTCTACTGGAAAGCGAGCAATTCGTTCATCTGGAAGTTGGTAATTGTATTTTTCTAAGTTTATATTAAGCATTTTTTGAAAATTCTACTTTAAACGCTGACAATTTAGCAAATTGCCATACTACTGTTCTTCTTTCTCAGGATTTGAATAAAGAATTTTGATAGGCAAAAAGAAAATAATAAACATTAAAATCACTAAACCAATAATGAGCAACCAGTTATAGTTCATGTCTAATTTTTGTCCATCGGTAGCATTAACACGTTTGAGTGCGACTAATGAAAAAATAATAAATGTATTGACCACCGCAACGAAAGCATTGAACCAGCCTTCGAGCAGAGCATTGAGCGACTCACGGTCATTTGCCCAAATACTTGTTGGGTTTAGTTTTGCAAAATCAATTTTTTTAACTTGAATTTTAAGTAAATTCAACAAGAAATTGAAGCCAATAATGACTCCAGAAGTGATATAAAAGAAAGTTTGTTTGTCGATAAAGCCATCAGGATTGCCATTTTCGTCGTGATGCACGGCAGCGTTGTCGGGCAAAGCAAAATAACAAGTTATGATAGAAATAACTAATATCGGCATAGATATTTTCCGCCAAAAATTAAAATAAACGTTTGATATAGACATGAAACTTGTAGAATTAAATTTGTAGAATTAAGAATATCCTATTTCTACTATTTTTCTTTTTAAAGAGTAACTATTGTTTTTATGAAAACATCACGTTCGATGTAAGTGTTTTCTAGTACAAATTTAGGTCAGAGATTTGAGAGAATTAGTTTTTTATTTAAAAAACTGTTTTTGAGTAAGCGATTTGTATATTTACAGCCTCATTTTTTACTTTCCACAAAGGCACTAAGATTTTGATTGTTAAGAAAATAGGGACTTTGTTCCTTCGTGCCTTCGTGGCAAAAAACAAAATATATTGCAGCATTCCATTTTTCACCTCGTTCTTTTTCATTTCTTGTCAAAAAGATACACCGCCAAAAGAGCTTACGAGAGGGATTTACTATTGGAAATCTGTTTTTAAATTAAGTCCGCAAGAGCAGCAAATGCTTGATTCATGCCACGTACAAAAACTTTATGTAAAAGCTTTTGATTTGGACTGGGATGTAGTAAAAAAGCAAGCAATTCCTAAGGCAAGTATTCGTTTTGAAAAGGCTTTTCCGAAAAATTTAGAGCTTATTCCAACGATTTTTATTACAAATCAAGTTTTGAGACAAATACCTGATAGTCAAATAGATAACCTTGCAGAATTTATTAATAATCATTTGACTTTAGTTTGGAAAAATACACTTTTTAATGAAATTCAGTTTGATTGCGATTGGACAATTTCTACACAAAGAAAGTATTTCAAATTACTTGTTACACTACGAAAACATTTCCCTAAAAAGCTATTTTCAGCAACCATTAGGCTACACCAAATTAAGTTTGCACACAAAACTGGCATTCCCCCTGTTGATAGAGGGATGTTGATGTTTTATAATATGTCGAACTGGAAAAAACCACAAATTCGTAATTCTATTTATGACCTTGATGCCGCTTCTCAATATTTAGGTATGCTCGACCAATATCCAATGCCACTTGATGTAG
>NZ_JAYWCU010000101.1:0-16618 GCF_043780375.1 Emticicia sp.
TGTACATATTATAATTATATATTTTTACAAAATTAGGCGAGTTTGTCTTTTACTCGTCTAATTTCTCCAAGTATTATTATTTGTGTACGGTTTTAAAATTTTTATTAATAATTCTGTCATTATTATTCACACTTTATATAAAAACTTTACAAAAGCCTTAAAATTCTTGATTTTCAGTCTATTCCCCTCTAATTCTGCACTTGAAATAAAATAGGTTTGTGGTTAATGAGTAGATTTCGATAGTCAGAATAATATTTGTTCGAGCTATTTTTTGTTATGGATTGCCATGAAATGAGTATTTTTGTGGAACAAAAATCACAACGCAAAATTATGTCAATTGATATTTCACAAATCCCTTCGCCGTGTTATGTTTTAGAAGAAAGACTTTTACGCCGAAATCTTGAATTAATCAACAGTGTACAAACCAAGTCGGGGGCATCGATTATCGTAGCACTCAAAGGCTTTTCGATGTACGCAACTTTTCCGATGGTGGCTCAATATTTGTCTGGAGCAACGGCAAGTTCACTCAACGAAGCTCGCTTGATTGTGGAAGAAATGGGTTGTTTGGCTCATACGTATTCCCCTGCTTATAAACCTCAAGAATTTGATGAAATGATGACTTATAGCAGTCATATTACCTTCAATTCATTGAATCAGTGGAATCAGTTTAAAGAAAAAGTGCAAGGTTTTGAACGTAAAATTTCTTGCGGAATTAGAATCAACCCGCAATACGCCGAAGTTGAAACTGATATGTATAATCCTTGTATTGTTGGTTCAAGATTAGGAATTACGAGAGATTTATTAGGTGAAAAACTGCCTGAAGGAATAGAAGGACTACATTCGCATACACTTTGCGAAAATGATTCTTATACATTGGAGCGTACTTTGGTGCATATTGAAGAGAAATTTGGAGATTTATTGCACCAAGTAAAATGGTTAAATCTCGGTGGCGGACACTTAATGACTCGTGAAGGCTATAACCATGAACATTTAATTTCGCTGATTAAACGTTTGCAAGAAACTTATAATATCGACATCATACTCGAACCTGGCTCGGCTATTGGCTGGCAAACAGGTTATCTGACCTCAACTGTTTTGGATATTGTTGATGCCCAAGGTGTTGATGTCGCAATTTTAGATGTATCGTTTGCTGCTCACATGCCCGATACACTCGAAATGCCCTACAAACCACGTATTTGGGGAGCAACCGATGTAGTCATAGGCAAACCAACTTATCGCATGGGCGGTATGACTTGCTTGGCAGGAGATTTTATAGGAGATTATTCGTTCGACCAACCTCTGAAAATTGGAGATAGCGTAGTTTTCGATGATATGATTCATTATACAATGGTAAAAACTACTACTTTTAATGGTGTCGGCTTACCATCAATCGGAATCTGGAAAGAAAATGACACTTTTCAATTATTGAAAAGTTTTGGGTTTGAAACTTATAAGGATAGGATTTGAAACCCTCTCTGCATCGGTGGTTCGACCCGAAAATGGAGAGAGACTTTAAAAATCTCTCTCCATTTTCTTGCAAATGCCTTTTGGTTTTCTACATTTGCATAAAAATTATTCTTCATTTGTTTAAAGACCTAAAATACCTCTTAGCACGCCTTGCCTACCTTCGCAGTGCCTGCTCATTTGTTCCTGACGCTTGTTAGGTTGTATTTTCACGTACTGGAACACCAGTCCGATTTTTCCTGACAAAGTTTTACTGTTTTGTACGACAGATTTTTAATCCGTCTTGCTATAAAACGAGATAATAACTCGTTGAATATACATTATCGCAATATATTTCATCATAACATAATTTAAACTTTTCCTTCAATGAAAAACATTCTTGTCATTGGTATGGGCAAGGTAGGTTCGTTGGTTGGTACTTTACTTGCAAAACGCTTTGCCGTTACGGGTATGGACTTACGCCAACCTTCTACCACATTGCCCTTTGATGTCTTACTTGGTGATGTAAACGACATCAATTTTTTAGAAAAAACACTCAAAGATTTCGATGCGGTTGTATCGGCAATGCCTTACAATCTTAATCTTCCAATTGCTCAAACGGCTCATAAATTAGGTATTCACTACTTTGATTTAACAGAAGATGTGCCCACAACTTTGGCAATCAGAGAAATGGCAAAAACTTCCACGGCAGTAATGGCTCCACAATGTGGACTTGCACCAGGTTTAATCGGAATTGTAGGGGCTGATTTAGCCAAACGTTTTACAAAACTGCGTGATATCGAACTCCGTGTGGGGGCTTTACCTCGTTTTCCGAACGGTTTGATGGGATACTCATTTACTTGGTCTCCTGCTGGGGTGATAAATGAATACATCAATGATGCGGAAGTGATTCATAATGGTGAAGTAAAAATGGTTACTTCACTCGACGGAATTGAGCATATTCAGATTGAAGGACAAGAATTTGAGGCTTTCAGCACATCAGGTGGACTTGGAACTATGTGTGAAACTTACGCAGGAAAAGTTGATACCCTTAATTATAAAACTATTCGTTATCCGGGGCATGCAAAATTGATGAAATTTTTACTTTATGAGTTGATTTTGAAAGATAAACGAGAACTCGTAGAAAAAATATTGACTGAAGCAAAACCTCCTGTGCAAGAAGATGTAGTATATGTATATGCTGTTGTGGAAGGCTGGAAAGGACAAGAATTGGCTCGTGAAGAATTTTATAGAGCTTATCACCCAATCGAAATTGATGGTAAACATTGGCGTGCTATTTCGTGGACAACTGCTGCTTCAATCGCTGCCGTTGTAGAGATGGTTGCTGATGGGAAATTGCCGCAGCAGGGGTTTTTGAAACAAGAAGACATTAATTTTGGTTCTTATCTTGCAACAACAAACGGTTCGTTTTTTAAGGATTAAATTATATGAAAACTTTAGAATTTGTATTAAATGGCTTGATGCGTCGATACAGCGAGCGAGTACCCGACGTAAATAAAGTAGCTCATGCCATGATTGCGGAAGGAGTTATTACCGATGCTAACGAAATTGAAAATGACCATGTGGCTTTTCGCACAATAGGTGTGCCGCAATTAGGTATTCAATCTTTTGAGAAAATTTTTCTTCATTTTGGCTACAAAAAACGTGATTTTTTTAATTTTGAAGTCAAAAAATTGAATGCCTACTGGTTTTCTCCGCCAGAACCTCATTTTCCAAGGATTTTTGTAAGTGAACTCAGAGTCGATGATTTATCAGAAAATGCTCAACGAATTATAAAAAGCTATACTGATGAAGTAGAAACTGACCCTGCCGACAACTTAGATTTGAATGATGGCGTAGCAATTGATGAGTTTTTGCACAATCCACTGTGGCGAACACCATCTTGGGAAGATTATAATGCTTTACTCAAAGAAAGCGAATATGCCGCTTGGGTTATTTATAATCGATATTACTTAAATCATTATACAATTAGTGTACATAATTTGAAAGAAGGCTATAATACGATTCAAAAATTTAATGGTTTTTTGGAGAAATTTGACGTAAAACTTAATGATTCTGGCGGAAAAATAAAGGTTAGTCCCGATGGAGGATTATTACAAAGTTCGACTGTTGCTGAAATGATTGAAGCCGAATTTTTTGATGGAAAAAAACACTCAATAGCAGGTAGTTACGTGGAGTTTGCCGAACGAAAAGTTTTGCCTCAATTTGGCTCTTTATCACTTGATGAAATCGAAAGAAATCACCGCCGTGAAGGTTTTGAAACAGGTAATGCAGATAAGATTTTTGAAAGCACATTTACCAGCCAGACCATGAAGGCTGAAATGTAATTCGAATACTAAAGGAACAGTGTAGAACTTTATATCCTTACACTGTTCCTTCTTTTGGCATAATAAAACACATGAGGGCATAAATCAAAATAGGCGTACCAATACCCAGAATTGTTAATAATACCCACAGAATTCGGATAAGGATAGCGTCTAATCCGAAATATTTAGCTATACCTCCACAAACGCCAAAAAGCATTTTTTCACTACCGATTGTTCTGCTTAATTTCTTTTCCATTGTTTTAAAGTTTATGTGTCAAAATAAAAACCATCTGTTATCACACTGATGGTTTTTGTATAATTATTGTCAAATCTTATCTAACGGCAAATTTATACTGAAAAACTTTCGCCACAACCACAAGTACGAGTGGCGTTTGGGTTTTTAAACTGAAATCCTTTGCCATTTAAACCATCAGAAAAGTCTAATTCTGTACCAATTAGGTATAAAAGGCTCTTTTTATCAACAAAAACTTTGATGCCGTTGTCTTCAAAAACATGGTCGCTTGGTCGTTGTTCCGCATCAAAATTCAAATCATACATCAAACCTGAGCAGCCTCCACCTTCTACAGCTACTCTTACTCCATGATTTCCGGCTAAACCGTCTTTTGCACGAAGTTCTATAATTTTATTTTTTGCGATTTCTGTTACAGTTACCATAATTTTAATCTAATGAATAAGTGAATTGGCGATTGATACCAGTATATTTGACTTTCACAATTATTTAACGAAAAGTAATACTCAAAAGTTTCATGGCTCTTAGATTAGTTAATCGAAAAAAGTTAGACGACTTATTTCCTAAAAATGGTGTGCGAGGAATAACTCGAAACTATGAAATTTTGAGAGATGAATTGCAAACTGGCGATTTGATTTTCTTTTCAGGAAATCATTGGCTTTCCGAATTGATTCGTATCCGCTCGAAAGGTGCATGGAGCCATGTTGGAATTGTGGTTAGAATCGAAGAAATTAATCGAGTTTTTTTGGTTGAAAGTATTATTGAGGTAGGCGTTCGAATGATTCCGATGTCGTTTGTTATAAAAGATTATGACGGACACAAACGTTCGTATAATGGCCGAGTAGCTTGGGCAAGAATGCAAGATTTGCCCACAGATAAGTCATTAACAATCAAGGAATTTGTATTAGATAATCTTTCAAAACAGTATGATCGAAAAGAATATTGGCGAGTGCTTTGGCGAACCGTTGCAGGGAAAAAGAGGCTGTTTCATGATGATAAGTATAGTTGTGCCGAATACATCTATGAGGCTTTCAAGCGAGCAGGAATTTATTTGAAATATGATAGGGGAGATTTTATTTCACCCACTGCTATCTGGAATAATGAACGAGTAGAGATGAAAGGAGTCATAATTTGAAGGCAAAAAAAAACTGCAAGGATTGTTTCAATCCTTGCAGTTTTTAAAAAAGAGTTATGTTTAAACAGTGGTCTTAATCTTTAATTCGTCCATTTGTTTAGCATCAATTGTTGAAGGTGAATCAATCATTGTATCACGTCCTGAATTGTTTTTCGGGAAAGCAATAAAATCACGAATTGAGTCGGCACCACCAAAAATTGAACATAAACGGTCAAAACCAAAGGCAATTCCTGCGTGAGGTGGAGCTCCGAATTCAAAAGCATCCATCAAGAAACCGAATTGTTTTTTGGCTTCTTCGTCCGAAAATCCTAAGATTTCAAACATTCTTTGTTGCAATGGTCTTTGGAAAATACGCACCGAACCTCCACCAACTTCTGTTCCATTAATAACCATATCGTAGGCATTGGCTCTCACCGCTCCTAAATCTGTTTCCAACAAAGCAATATCTTCTGGCTTCGGACTCGTAAACGGGTGGTGCATCGCAAACCATCTATTTTCTTCCTCTCCGTATTCTAATAAAGGAAAATCTAATACCCAAAGAGCTTTAAATTCGTCAGGTTTTCTAAGACCCAAGCGATTTCCCATCTCCAATCGGAGTTCGCTCATTTGCTTGCGAACCTTATTTGCATCGCCAGAAAGAACTAAAATTAGGTCGCCTGGGCGGCATTCCGCTTTTTCGGCTCCACAACGCTCTGCCCAAGCCTTCAAATCTTCTTCTGAATAGAATTTATCAACCGAAGATTTCAAAGTGCCGTCGGCATTGTATCTTACATAAATCAAGCCTTTTGCTCCAATTTGAGGGCGTTTTAACCATTCTGTGAGTTCGTCTAATTGCTTACGAGTATAATCTGCACAACCTTTGGCGTTGATTGCTACTACTAATTCGGCGGCATCGAAAACTGGAAAATCTTTCCCTTTTGCAAGGTCGGTTAATTCCACAAACTCCATTGCGAAACGAATATCTGGCTTGTCATTACCGTATAAACGCATGGCATCGGCATAAGTCATGCGAGGAACTTCGGGCATATCAATATTTTTGACGGTTTTGAACAAATGACGTATCAAACCTTCAAACATATTTAAAATATCTTCTTGCTCAACAAACGACATTTCACAGTCTATTTGTGTAAATTCGGGCTGACGGTCGGCACGTAAATCTTCATCACGGAAACATTTTACTATTTGATAATAACGGTCAAAGCCACCAACCATCAATAATTGCTTAAATGTTTGTGGCGACTGTGGCAAGGCATAAAATTCACCTGGATTCATGCGACTCGGCACAACAAAATCTCTTGCACCTTCGGGCGTAGATTTTATCAAAACGGGTGTTTCTACTTCGATAAAATCCTGTGCATCCATGAAAACACGAGTTTGCTGTGCCATTTTATGACGTAATTGCAAACTCTGACGTACCACATTACGACGTAAATCAAGGTAACGATATTTCATGCGAATATCGTCGCCACCATCGGTTTCGTCTTGAATTAAAAACGGCGGTAACTTAGCTGGGTTCAATACTTCGAGAGCCGTTACTTTTATTTCAACATCACCCGTTTCTATCTTGTCATTTTTTGCGATACGCTCAATTACTTCTCCTTTTGCTTGAACCACAAACTCACGGCTCAAAGTACGAGCCAAAGCTATTGAAGCTGTATCGGTGATATTTTCATTCAAAATCAATTGTGTGATGCCATAACGGTCACGGAGGTCAATGTAAATAATACCACCTTTATCACGCACAACTTGTACCCAACCGCTTAATGTAACGGTTTTATTCACATCAGAGATTCTTAGCTCTCCACACGTATGAGTTCTTAACATTATTAATTATGTATTATTAAATTTTCTGCAAAAATAAGGATTTTTACTTAAAGAAAGGAGTATAATGAGAGAAATTGAATGAATACAGTAAAGTTCATTACCGTCTGTTTTAACTGATAGTAATGAAATATTCAATTTATTTAAAAGCCGAAATTCCAGTAATAGCATGACCTAAAATCAATAAATGAATATCGTGTGTACCTTCATAAGTGACCACCGATTCGAGATTCATTTGATGACGCATGATTGAATATTCACCAGTGATGCCCATTCCACCGTGAATTTGACGAGCTTCACGGGCAATTTCTAATGCCATTGCTACATTATTTCGTTTTGCCAAAGATATTTGAGCGGTTGTAGCTTTTCCTGTATTTTTTAAAGTTCCTAAACGCCAACAAATTAACTGTGCTTTGGTGATTTCGGTGAGCATTTCGGCTAATTTCTTTTGTATTAATTGAAATGAAGCAATCGGTTTATCAAACTGAATTCGTTCCATTGCGTATCTTCTTGCAGATTCGTAGCAGTCCATAGCAGCACCCAAAGCTCCCCATGCAATACCATAACGAGCATTGTCAAGGCACGACATTGGTGCTTTCAACCCATCTGCATCGGGCAGAATATTTGATTTGGGCACTCTTACATTATCAAAAACTAACTCGCCTGTAATGCTTGCACGCAACGACCATTTTCCATGAATTTCGGGCGTGCTGAAACCGTCCATTCCTCGCTCAACGATAATTCCTTTAATGCGACCTTGTTCATTTTTTGCCCAAACAACCGCCACATCGGCTCTTGGTGAATTAGAAATCCACATTTTTGAACCATTTAAAATTACGTGGTCGCCGTCTTCTTTAAAATTGGTTGTCATTCCGCTTGGATTTGAGCCAAAATCTGGTTCAGTCAAGCCAAAGCAACCTAAATATTCTCCACTACCTAATTTTGGCAAAAACTTCATTTTCTGCTCCTCGCTACCATATTTATAAATCGGAAACATTACCAACGAGCCTTGCACCGAAGCAGTTGATCGCATACCCGAATCTCCTCTTTCGATTTCCTGCATCATCAAGCCATACGAAATATAATCAAGACTTTGTCCGCCATATTCGAGTGGAATCGTAGGCCCGAAAACACCCATATCGCCCATTTTTTTGACGATAAACTCAGGAAAAGTACAAGTTTGAGCCGCATCTTCGATGATGGGAGAAATTTCTTTTTTCACAAAATCACGCACGGCTGAACGAATCATTAATTGCTCTTCGGTCAATAAGTCATCAATTTGGTATAAATCGGGTGATTCAAATTCGTCTTTTTTGCTTGAATGTTTGAAAGTTTGTTGAGAAGGTATCATTTTTTTATGAAAATGGAATGAATAATATTTTGCAAATGAGCGACTAATCGTTTTACAAAAATATGACATTGCTTATTAAATAAAAAAGAGACTTAGCGAATAAGTCTCTTTTCTTGTACAAATACTTCAAATATGGTTGTACTGTTAAAACCCGATGTTTAATTAATATGTTACATCACTTACTTTTATTTCGAGTCCGTCAAGTAATTTTGATTTTACGATTTCAGCATCAGTACCTCTCGAAAACATTTTATAGCCATCTTCTTCCAGTGTTAAAACTTCAATGGTATCATATTCAGGAAATACAATCCAATATTCTTTTACACCGTATTTTTGGTAGATTTCCTTTTTATCAACAGTATCAATATAAAATGAACCTTTTGAAACAACTTCTACCAACAAATCTGGTACTCCACGAATCCAATCTTTAATAATATCTTTATTTTCATTAGAAATATAAATCAAATCAGGCTGAACTCTATTTATACCTTCTTCAAAAATGACATCCAAAGGAGCATTGAATAATTCTCCTAAGTTACTATGTATCAAAAAATCTTCTATCATCCTTTGCAAGATTCGTGAAATTCGTTGATGTTTTAAAAGTGGACTTGGCATTTCTATCTCTTTTCCATTAATGATTTGCATTAAATCCCAATCTTGCAATGATTCTGTTGCTGATAGTACCATAATGTTATGAATTTAAAATCAAATATAGCAATTCTACAAATCAATCACGACTTGATTTTTCAAAATATCTTCCATCGTTTCTCTTTTACGAATGAGATGAGGTTTACCTTCATAAATCAAAACTTCGGCAGGGCGGAAACGTGAATTATAATTCGATGCCATCGAAAAACCGTAAGCTCCTGCATTTTTTATAACCATTATATCGCCTTCATTTGTTTTTGGAAGTTTTCTGTCTTTCCCAAAAGTATCAGTTTCGCAAATATATCCAACAATGTCATACGTTTCTTTCTCTTCATTATCAAGGTTTGAGCCGTTGATTATTTCGTGATAAGCGTCGTACATCATTGGGCGAATGAGGTGATTGAGTCCAGAGTCAATACCAATAAAATTTCGTTCAGGGCTATACTTTACTACATTTGCACGAGCCAATAAATTACCACTTTCACTTACTAAAAACTTGCCAGGCTCGAACCAAAGCTCGACATCACGACCAAATTTTCCGCAGAATTCATTGAAAACTTTTACAACGCCCTTTCCCAATTTTTCCATATCGGTTACGTGGTCTTCTTCTTTATAAGCGACTTTAAAACCAGAGCCTAAATCAATAAACTGAATATTTGGGAAATACCTAAATGTCAAATCAAAAAGTTTTTCGGCAGCTTCAATTATTACGTTGGCATTTTTGAAATCTGAACCAGTATGTTGATGTAAACCAACTACATTTAGGTCATATTTCTGTACAATTGTATTGATTTCTTCTGCTTGTTCAATCGAAATACCAAACTTTGAATCTTTATGTCCTGTCGAAATCTTCAATGTTCCGCCCGCCATAATGTGTGGGTTGATTCGTAAACAAATTGGGAAACGATTTCCATAAGTTTGACCAAATTTTTCGAGCAGGGGCAATGAATCCAAATTCATTCGTAAACCCATTTCTACAGCTTCTTGTACTTCCGAAAAAGCAACGCCACTTGGGGTATATTGAATTTGATTAGGTGCATAACCTGCCAAAATCGCTAAATGAGCTTCTTGCATAGATACAACGTCGATATCAACGCCATTTTTACGCATCAATTTCATGATACTGACATTGGTAAGAGCCTTGCAAGCATACTTTATTTTAAGATTTGAACCTGCAAATGCACTTCGCATTTTGGCAATTTGTTCTTCAATTTTATGCCCGTCATATACATAAAGTGGAGAGCCAAACTGCTCGACTAAGGCTTCAACGCCAATATTTTGAATTGAAAACATGCTTTTTTTTAACTAACGTAATGTAAAAAGGTCCTCGCTGTTGTGGGCTTTTTAAAATGGTAAATCATCTTTTTCTCCTTCTGCTGAAACAACAAATTCGGGAGCAACACTTGAGGGTTGAGCAGGTGCTGATGCTTTATATCCAGTTGGTGCTGAAGTAGCGGGCGATTCTGTACCTGCTAATTCAATTTTCCATGCTTTCAAATCTGTAAACCAACGACCATTATATTCACGACTTTCCGCATCGAATGATACCAATAAATCGTTTCCTTCTGTCAAATAATTTTCGTTAAATTTATCGCCCCATGCCGAAAGACATACTTTCTTTGGGTATTGTCCGTCTGTTTCAATTACAAAATCTTGTTTTTTCCAAGTACCATTTTTGCCTTCACCTGTCTGTAGGGCTAATAAGTGAATAAGTCTTCCTTTGATTTCCATTGTAAAATTTGATAAATGTTTTTACAAAAGTAAGCCTAATCTTTGGATTGAAAAAGGAATGAAGAAAGGTTGTAGCAATAGAAGTCTAATTTTTGAAAATTTCCATAGCAATAATGTATCATTTTGAAATAATGCTGTAAATTTGAGAAATCAATAAATCTTATGAAAAAAAACGTGTTGCTACTTTTTAACTTTTCTACCATCATAGTTTCATCATTTGCTCAAACCGTTTCAAAGAGGAAAAGAAATCTTTTTTTTAAAAGTAGAGCTGAAGTAGGTATTTTGTATTTCACGATACTCTTTTCTGTTCTTTTTTTGTCATCAGCCGCCCAAAAATTACCAACTGATGGTGAGCAATTTTTTGACTACAAAATTCTCAAACAAAATAAAGCCTCAATAGTTGTTTTTTTCGACCCCGAATGCCCAATTTGCCAAAAATACACTAAGAATTTGACCGAATTAGACAAAAAATACGGTATTGAAGGAATAAAAACATATATAGTTTATCCTTTTAAGGTGCTTGAAAAAAGTTCTTTGGCAGAATTCAGAGAAGAATATAAATTTGATTTGCCGATTATTTTTGATGCAAAAAGGAAGTTACTTAAAAAATTGAAAGGAAATTATTCGCCTGAAGTATTTCTATTAGATAATAAAAGAAAAACGCTTTATCACGGAGCTATTGACAATTGGTTTTATGGTTTAGGTAGAAATAGAGCGACTCCTACCGAGTTTTATTTGCTTGATGCCATTGCAAACTACAAAAAGGGGGAAGCCATAAAGGTAAAATTCGTTGAGCCAGTGGGTTGTTTGCTCTAAAGTACAATGTTATTAATGACTTTGCTCAATCCTTTCATCGCCTTCTTTATAATCCAAATAATATAAAACCAAGTTTAGCATTTCATCTTTTGTTCCCCAACCATAACCAATATCTTTCGGTGGAATATTTGGATTTTCGGGATTTTCTGCCGAATTGTCATAACTTGCTTCCACTATAAACGTCGAACCTGCAGGAATTTTTAAGAGCTTCTTGAATTGGTAAGTCATTTGCCAATTAAAATCCCAATTGTCTATTTTTACTAAATTTACTACTTCTCCATCGGGCGTAACTACAAAGGCACGAAAAGTTTTGCCAATCAGGTGTGCATGAGGTAAAACCGAAATCAAAGAGATTGATTTTTCTATTTTTTTAGCAATATAAAAAGTAGGTTTTTCGCCCGATTTTATCAAAAATGGCTTGTTTGAAATGTCATTTTCTCGTAAAGTAAAGTTTTTTACCTCTCGTTCAACTTTCTGTTTGGCAAAGAAAAGCAAAATTTCCGACTGGTCGGTTTCTATCACAGGCGAGGGGGCATAGTGCATATTCAATATAAAATCTGAATTGGCATTGAGTTTTATACCTGTTCCTTTAGGAAAGCTAATTTTGTCGTTTCCCGGTACCCAGCCGTACAGAAACTCATCTTTCAAAGTTGTTTTCTGAAATTCATAAACCTTCAAGTCAGTTTCTGAAAGACCATCAATTTCACGAATATTATTGGTTGTATCAACCATTAATCGGCTGTGATGAACTAATTTTTTATTTCCTGCAGTAAAACCAATGGCTTCGATATATTCATCTTTTTTGGTATTACTCGGTAAACTAAAAAAACGAAAATCTTCAATGTTTTCACCTAAAATCTGATAGGGTTTATTTATTTTCAAGACCAAATCAGGCACTTTTTCTTGTAAGCTGAAAACTGAAGACTGCAAACTGCCCACGTTAGACTGTGGAACGGAACTCCGCCCGCTATCGACTACAGGCTTTTCACTTCCCTCTAACATTCCTCCCTCAATCCAAAGTTTAATAGTGGTTATTTCTCCCACAGTAAGCCCTCTTTCATTCAGATATGATTGAAATTTTCGGTCAGCTGGAAAAGGCGGCATATATCGAGATTGCGTAACTCTGCCAATAAATTTAGCACGTTTGACAACATCTTCATATTTGATTAAACTGAAAGGAGCAGATTTATTAGGTTGATGGCAAGGCGTGCAGTTTTTATATATAATTGGAGCGATATTATCATAGAAATTGATTTCGCTTACTTTCTGGGCAAAAGAGATATTAACATACAGCATTAATGCTATTACTAAGAAAATTCCTTGATTATTATTTGTCATATAAATTAAAAAAATAAAGAGCAGATTACAAACGTAACCTGCTCTTTCAAAATTATGCAATTTGCAAACAAATATTAACTATTTTACAACAAATGATATTTGGCAATTAGAATTTGCTTCAGAAACTGAAGTTGGGTCTCCACAAATTGAATCTGGATTCCAAGTATTAAATACTTGTCCATCACTTGTATAAAGTACCCAAGTTACGATAAAGTTATCAGCTTCAACAGCACCATAAGTAGCAGTTTCCGCAGGTCTCATCCAAGCATTAGTTGGACGTGGTCTTGCAGGATTGCTAAATACATTTACTGCTTTTACTTTGTCATACTTTACAGTAGCTGTTTTGTATGCATCATAAATTTGCTGTGGCGTAATGCTAAAGCTATTCCATTGACGATTGGCTGCTGGCGTTGCAATAGTTGAAATCAGTTTTCCTTTGCCATTACCACTCAAATCAGCCACTTTAGGGTTGCCATCAGGGTCATTGTATGACTCTAACATTCTTACATAAATATCAATTTTATTAACTGTTAGTTTGTTATCTAAAGATACCCAACGAGTTTTTAAATCAATTTTTGCTGTATTTTGAGCTGCTTTTGGGAAATTCTTAGCATTATTTTGCTCATAAGGCTGAGGTCTTGATAATAAATTTCCGTTAAATGCAATACCATCAAAAACCGTAAAGCCATGCACACCTGGCAAAAACGTTGGTAGGGGATTCAATGATTCATCTCTACAAGCAGCAAATGCAAGCATCAGAGAAACCATGATTGTTAGACTTAATATTTTTTTCATTTTTAAATACTGTTTTAGTTTTAAAGAAAAGATTCGAGATAGGGGGTTTGAGATTAGAGATTTGGGATATTAAAACTCCCTTATCTCGTGTCTCATTTCGCATATCTATTGTCTCGTATCTAATAATTTAGAATTCCCATTTAAGTTTAACTTTATCCCAGAATACAGGGTCTCTATCAAAAATAACTTCTGTTAATTTTGAAGTCGCATTAGGGTTTAAACTACCTTCTTGTGAAGTATAAGGCAAACGCAAAGCGTATTGTCTTGGCGGCTTAATTATTGGGTTATTAATAGTTGAAGGAAAGCCAGTACGACGCATTGCATTCCAAATCTCCATTCCTTGTCCCCATGAGCAGAACCACAATTGCTTTAATACTACATTCAATTTAGCAGCATTCGATGGTGCGGCATCATAAAGTTTCAACATACTTGCAACATATTCATTAATTGCAGCTGCGGTTGGAGCTACTGCATTTGCAGCATCAACTTTAGCACCTAAAGCAGCCACACGAGCAATATGCTCTCTGATTGCTGCTTCAAAGATTGCTTTTGCATCACCAGTACCACCACCATCTAAGATAGACTCGATTTGGTAAAACTTCATGTTATTGCTTGTTACCAATGGCCAAATGCCATTTCCAGAACCTCTACCACCCGTCAATGCTCTTGGTGTTACATTTTTACCACCAAACAAACCACCAGCTGGGTAAGTTCCAGGAGCAGTACGCAACGCACCATCTTGTGGTACACCAGTATTGTCTCCTCTGTCACGGCCAAAGAAACCTGCAATATATGATTTATCGGCAGCGGTTGGGGCAGCCCCAAAAACCGTTGTCCATTTAGCCAAGAATGCAGGCTTTAACACTAAATAAGTTCCACCGAAAGGAATTGTTCCTCTGTCAGTAGGGTTATTTGGGTCAAGAATAGTTGCTGTTTGACGATAGAAATAGAAATCTAAACGTGGGTCTTTGTTAAAAATCATTTCTTCCATTAATTGGTGAGCAGGATATGCAAAACCATTATCAGCCAAATAGGCCGATTGGAACCAAGGATGACGACCTTCTGGTGAAGAAGCAGTACTGTAATTGAATACAAAGTCATCGGCAGGGGCTGTAATATATCCACCTGCAGCAATAGCTGCATTCAAGTCTGCGTTACCAGTTGCACGACCTTTACGAGAATTTAACAATAAACGAATCTTTACTGATTTAGCAAACTTAATCCATTTGGCAGCCGAACCGCCATACATAAAGTCGGCAGAAGCAGCTAAAGGATCTGCAGTTGCTTTTGAGAGGTTTACTACGGCTTCATCACACAATTTAATTAAAGATTCATAAATTTCCGAATCTTTATCAAACTTAGGGGTAGTAATTGCCGTTTCAGCATTTCCTTGCCATGCTTCACTGTATGGCACATCGCCAAAAGTATCAACAAAATTACCAGTGGCATAGGCTTTCAATATTTGAGCAACTCCCAAATAATGTGGGCTACCTGCACTTGAATTGATAATTGCCTGCACATTACTCATATTACGATAGAAGCTGTTCCAAGTACCGTTATATGACTGATTGCTGAGGTCGAAATTATCAGCACTACTCAATAAACCTGCAAACCCCATTGCATTATCATTTACTGCTGTTACAGCATTGATAGCTGCAAACTCTGCTGTTGGTAACAGAAGCTTTGCAGAAGCTACTGTAGGGCTATTTGGACTTTGATTTATATCCAAATCTGTTAAATCACAGGCACTTAGCAGACCGATAAGGCCTGTGGTAAATGCTACCTTTGATATATATTTTAATTTCATCTCTATTTTTTTTTAGGTGTTAGGAATTAGGTGTTAGGAATTAGGTGTAGCTTTTTAAGTTAATATTGAAATTTTAAAAAACTAAAAACTAATCTCTAAAAACCAAAAACCAATAAAATTAGAACGATACTGATAAGTTAATTCCGTAACGACGAGTTGAAGGTGCGGCACCTAAGTCAAATCCTTGAATATTTGAATCAGCAAAGTTTGATAACACTTCTGGGTCAAAATTTAAGCCTGTCAACAAGTTAGGAGATTTGAACCACAAGTTTCTACCCGAACCTGAAATTCTCAAACCACCAATAAATGGCAATGTTTTTTTCAAGAACGCTTTAGGAACATTATATCCTAATGAAACTTCACGCAAACGAATTGTTGTGATGTCATAAATATTCGTTTCATCAGCACCATAAGCACCATATCCATTAGAGAAATGCGATTGGAATGCCGTCATAGGAATCGTGTTTTTGATTTGTTTGCCAGTTTCGTCAAGCAATGGTTTGTATGTTTGTGGGTCTCCTAATACACCAGGAATTACACGCATACCTTCACGGTCTTCAGAGAATTTCAATTGACCTCTCAATAACAAAGAAGCAGCAGTTGCAGAGAACATACTTCCACCTACACGGTAGTCCATCAACGCTGTCAAAGTGAATCCTTTGAAGGTAAATGTGTTAGTCCAACCAACAGTATATTTGGGAGCTGGATTTGCTAAGATTTCAGAAGTAGCATTTTGTATTGGTAAGCCAGAAATTGGATTAATCAAAACATTTCCTTGGTCATCACGGGCATTTTTTGAACCATAAATCATACCATAAGGGAAACCATTGCGGTGCATAGTACCTGTTGAAGAAAGACCTGTTCCACCTAAGAACAATTCACCACTTGGGCCAGCATCAACTACTTCCGAACGCAGACGAGTATAAGCTACGAATGAGTTCCAAGTGAAACCATTATTCAATTTAATTGGAACTAAGTTTAAGCCTAACTCCCAACCTTTATTAATGATTTTACCAGCGTTTGTTGCTTTATTATCAAAACCAGAAGAAGTTGGGATACGAGCAGTTACGATCAAATCGGTTGAAACACGATTGAAATAAGCAAG
Source organism: Emticicia sp. (assembly GCF_043780375.1). Lineage (GTDB taxonomy): Bacteria > Bacteroidota > Bacteroidia > Cytophagales > Spirosomataceae > Emticicia. Next base: position 16,568 of record NZ_JAYWCU010000101.1, read on the forward strand.
GTCAATTCCGATACGGTTTTTGAAAAACTGCAATTCTGTACCTAATTCATA
>NZ_JAYWCU010000102.1:0-2901 GCF_043780375.1 Emticicia sp.
GCGATAAGCAGAAATTTGATTTGATGGATAAAGTCCATATAAATGCGAAATATGGCGGTGCTTATCATTCGGGTCATCAATGTCATCAAGCCATTCCTGTAGTTGATTATGCTGCCCAATGTGCATTGGGGGTAGTTTTGCTCGTATCGTTTTCAAACTATCAATAAAAGAGGCGTCTTTTTTTAGAATTTCGGCTGCCCGAATTGCAGTATTGAAAACATCAAAAACAATTTGATTATCCATCGTAACTCCCGCATCAAGCGATGAGCCATCGTGAGCAGCAGGAGCGTTTTCTGGTGAGTTGCCTGGGTTTACAACCATCCATTTGTTTTTTGGATGTTCTACCAAAAAATCTACGTAGAACTGTGCGGCACCTTTCAAGGCTGGATAGGCAGATGCCAAAAACGCTTTGTTGCCAGTATAGAGATAATGTTCCCAAAGATGTTGACTAACCCATCCACCGCCCGAGGTCCACATTCCCCAAAATGCTCCATCAATCGCTCCAGTTGCTCGCCAAATATCGGTATTATGGTGAGCCATCCAACCTCTTGCTCCGTACATATCTTTGGCCGTTTTCCGACCAGTAACAGATAAATCCTTCACCATTTGCAAAAAAGGCTCGTGTAATTCCGAGAGATTTGTTTTTTCGGCTGGCCAATAGTTCATCTCGGCGTTGATATTGATAGTGTATTTACTATCCCAAGGAGGGCTAAGTTTATTGTTCCAAATTCCTTGCAGATTGGCAGCTTGCCCACCAGGTTGAGAAGAAGAAATAAGCAAATAACGACCAAATTGATAATATAAAGCTACCATTTGTGGGTCGTTTGTATTTCTGAAATTATTCAAACGCTCATCGGTTGGCAATTTGGCAGCATCCGTAGTTCCAAAATCAATTTTTACTCGATTAAAGAATTTTTGATATGCTTTTATATGGTCAGCTTTTATATTGGCGAAAGTTTTTGGAAAAGTTTTATTCATGTAAGCCTCAGCACGCTTTTCTTCATCGCCGCTGATGTCATTATAATTATTAAAATTTGAAGCGATTGATATAAAAATAGTAGCTGCATTTGCTCCATTGATGCTCAAGGAGGTATCGGTTTTCGAGATTTTCCCGCCCTCTAATTTGATGCGTGTAATGCCTTTAAACTCAACTAAACCTTTTACGCCATCTTGGTCGCTGGTAGTTCCATTTATTTGCAAGTCAAGATTTTTGACTGAAAATGTTTTTCTCTTGTGTGGCGAACTATAATTTGCTGTAAAAGCAAGTGTGCCAGCTTTATTGGTCGAAAGTCGAACTACAATTACTCTATCAGCAAAAGAAGCTAATGCTTCACGGGTATAAGTAACGCCATCAACCACATAAGACGTTTTTGAAATCGCTTTTTCAATATCTAGATCACGGTAATAATCGCTGTATTTTTCATGTCCTTCAAAAGTTAGGTTCAAATTACCAACTGGCTGAAACATTTGTCCATGCGATTTTTTGGTGATAATCACTTTATTAGCCAGTTTTTCCGCTTCTTTATGATTTCCCTCAAAAATCATTTTTCTAATTTCAGGCAAAGCCGCTAATGCATCAGGATTATCGTTTCGATTAGGGCTACCGCTCCAAACGGTATGCTCGTTTAATTGAATGATTTCTTTTTCTACATTTCCATATACCATAGCTCCCAAACGACCATTACCGATAGGCAAGGCATTTTCCCAAACTTTGCCTGATGGTTGTTTGTACCAAAGTTTTAGGCTTGTATTATTTTGTGAATAACCTAATTTCATCAATAGAAGTAAACAAAATATTAATATTTGCCTCATAAGCGTTATTGGGTAGGGTTTAAAGTGTATATTATACTAAATTTTAACGTCTATGGGTACAATTAAACATTTAGGGGTAAAGTTAATCTTTGAAACAGTATATTTTCGCCCCGTTGTAACGAGAACCTCTGCATCAAAAAGTGTGAGGCAAATGATTTTTGATGCTCTTAATCTAAAAGCAAATAAGGTTCAATAAGTAATCTTAAACAGACTTTCTTGAAATAAGAAGTGCTTGCCCTACACTTTTTGATGCACTCCTTCCTTCAATGATGTTTGGAGTTTTCTTCGGCTAAGTTAAGAATTTTTCAATTCGACCCACACTTTTTGATACTCTCCACGATTAAGATAAAGTTTAGCTTCAATTATTTAGTAGGCAACGATTCAAATCGTATGCTACTAACATAGCTTGACAGTTTTGTTTATACCGAATTTATAGGTTTTCTAATCACATTAGAGAACCTTATTTTTTTGTACGGATACCATCTAAGTCTTTGACTATCAACTAATTGATGAGCCTGCTTGGGTGTTTTGTAATTCAGTGAAGCATGAGGTCGGTAATTATTATAAGTCTTAATTACTTGCTCAATTGCATCAGAAGCCTCACAAAAAGAAATAAAACCACACTTGAGATTAAAATCATCGGTAATGTTATTTAATAACTGATTTGTATTTTTGTCCTTCATTAAAAATCTGTTTAAGATGGTTACTACAAATCATAAATGCAAGTGTTGTTCGAGCGAAAACATCGTTCTAAATGGTAAAAACAAATCGGGTTCACAAACATACAAGTGCAAGGATTGTGGTTGTTGTCGTGTTCTATTTTCAGTAAAAAATATCGAAAATATAGACCTTGAAGCTCTTTCAAGAACTTATGAAGAACGCAATAGTCTTCGCTCAACGGGTCATATTTTTGGTGTAAGTCACTTTACGGTTTACAATTTATTAAAAAAAAAGCTAAGTCGTTAGATAATTTTAAGACAAGCATTTTATATTTTAAAACCGTACACAAATAATAATACTTGGAGAAATTAGACGAGTAAAAGACAAACTCGCCTAATTTTGTAAAAATATATAATTATAATATGTACA
>NZ_JAYWCU010000103.1:0-6208 GCF_043780375.1 Emticicia sp.
AATAGACTTCCTGCGAAAGTATTTTAAGTCGAAAAACACCATCTTTTCGGCTACAAATTGAGCAAATTTTTCAACCGTAGCGGTGCTATGCTTTCAAAATTTCATCAATTTTCGCTTGAAAATCTACTATTTTTCAATCATAAAACACTTTCGCAGGAAGTCTAATGAAGAAATAATACTTTGCAAAAATAATCAATTTAGCCATAATTTCATTTGCAGAATTTAAGCCTTACAAATTCACACCTCTTTTCCACGGGATAAAGTCGTCTTGCCCTAAAGTTTCGGCTTTGGTTAAATAATCGCCGTTGGCGAGTCCAATTAACCAATTTAACAAAGATTCACCATTTTGCTCAATGGTTTCTTCGCCAGTAATGACTTTTCCCGAACTAAAATCAATAATATCTGACATCTTTTGAGCCAATTTATTATTAGTCGAAATCTTAACCGTTGGCGTAATCGGATTTCCCGTTGGCGTGCCAAGCCCTGTTGTAAACAATATAATGGTTGCTCCCGATGCCGCCATTCCTGTTGTTGCTAACACATCGTTTCCTGGCGTACAAAGCAAATGTAAACCTGCTTCGGTTGGTTGTTCTGTATAATTCAAAACGTTGACAATTGGAGCATTACCGCCTTTTTTGGCTGCACCAGCCGACTTTATTGCATCGGTAATTAGTCCATCTTTAATATTCCCAACCGACGGATTCATGTCGAAAGTTGCTCCCACGGCAGCCGCTTGGTCGGAATATTCTTTCATTAAATCGGCAAATTTTTGAGCTTTTGCTTCATCTACGCAACGATTGATGAGTTCTTGCTCAACGCCACAAAGCTCTGGAAATTCTGCCAAAAGCGTTGTTCCGCCCAAACTTACCATAATGTCAGATAAATGCCCGATGGCAGGGTTTGCCGATATTCCTGAGAAACCATCCGAACCGCCACATTTCAAGCCAATATTTAGTTTGTTAAGCGGAGCAGGTTTACGACTTTGTTTATTGATTTCGATAATTCCTTTAAATGTCTCACGAATAGCGTCCGACATCATGGCATTTTCGGTGCCGTAGGTTTGTTGGTCGAAATATAAAATCGGTCGGTCAAATTTTGGATTTCGCTTCAATACTTCACTTTTCAGATAATCTATTTGTGATTTCTGGCAACCCAAACTTAAAACCGTTACGCCTGCTACGTTTGGATTGACAATCATTCCTGCAAAAAGGTCGCACAAAGAATCGGTGTCTTGATTTGTTCCACCACAACCAGTTTCGTGTGTCAAAAACTTTATGCCATCAACATTTGGGAAAAGGTGCGTAGGTGAACTTTTAATCGCCTCGTTTTCTTGTTCGGCTAATTGTATTTTTTCAATTTCTTCTAAATTACCCGATTTATAAGCCGATAATAAATCTCGCACTTGGTTACGATAAATTTCGGGTTGAGAATAGCCAAGTTCTCGCTCAAAGGCATCTTTCATGACCAAAATATTGCGGTTTTCACAAAAAACCAAAGGAACAACCAACCAATAATTACGAATACCTACGCTTCCATCATTTCTGTAATAGCCATTGAAAGTTTTGTTTTTCCAAGATACCGTATCTAAAGGATTCCACTTCGAAGCTGGTTGGCGTTTTTCTACTGAGTAGGGGTCAGATTCGTGTTTAAGATTAAAAGTTGTAATTTGAGCCCCACGTTTGATAGGTTTTGTAGCTTTTCCTACTAAAACACCGTACATTGTTACGTGGTCGCCGACGGCTAAGTCTTCGGTTACGAATTTATGTTTGGCATCAAGGTCATGTTGAATTTCATAGCTAATGCCTTCAAAATCAACAATTTCACTTGCTTTAAGGTTTTGCAAAGCAACAATAACATTATCTTTTGGGTGTAGTTTCAGAACGGTGTGCATAGGGGAGGAGGCTCAAAAAATTATAGTTTGAATAATTATTTTGGCAAATGTAAGTCCTATTTATTTTTTGTTCCCGAATTGACAACTAATTTTGACGAATAAAACACGTATTTTTGAGCAATTATCAAAAAAATATTAGAATTAAGCTATTTTTCACAAAAACCTATTCGATAAAAATGTTTCGTCTTGACAATAAAGTGGCCATCGTTACTGGTGGAGCAAGTGGTATTGGACTTTCTATTTCTCGACTTTTTGCTCAACAGGGTGCGGTCGTTCATATTTTCGAATTAAATATTGACCAAGCAGAGCGAGAAGCTGACCTCATTAATGCTAATGGAGGTGAAGCCTATTTTCATAAGGTAGATATATCGAAGCAAAAAGAAGTCAAGAAAACAGTTGATAAAATTGCGAAAGAAAACACCATTGATATTTTAGTCAATAATGCAGGAATTGCTCACATTGGCACTATTGAAACAACAAGTGAAGAGGATTTTGACCGAGTTTTCAATGTAAATGTTAAAGGAACATATAATTGTTTACAAGCAGTTATTCCACATTTAAAAAACAATGGTGGGGTAATTTTAAACATGGCATCTATTGCAGCAACGGTTGGAATTCCTGAAAGATTTGCCTATTCGATGTCGAAAGGGGCAGTTTTTACCATGACTTTACAGATTGCCAAAGACTATTTGAAATATAATATTCGTTGTAATAGTATTTCGCCAGCACGAGTACATACACCTTTCGTTGATGGTTTTATAAAGAAAACCTATCCTGGTAAAGAAAAGGAAATGTTTGAAAAATTATCAAAAACTCAACCAATTGGTCGCATGGCAAAGCCCGAAGAAATTGGTTCATTGGCAGTTTATCTTTGCTCCGACGAAGCCAGTTTTATTACAGGTTGTGATTATTTGATTGACGGTGGTTTTGTAAAACTGAATAATTAATGTGGAGCGAACGGGAGATTTTCCTGTTAATAACTTGTTAAAGAAGAAAGGGTTTTGAAATATTTTCCTCAAAAATTACCTAATTTGTTGTTCCAAACATCAAAAAATCACATGAAAAAAATAGTTTTAGTAAGTATTCTTCTGTGTATCATAAACATAGCTTTCTCACAAGGAATTGCTTTTGAACCCACCATAGAAGCCGCTTTTAAGAAAGCAAAGGCTTCTGGCAAACCTGTTTTTGTGGAATGCTATTCGCCTCATTGCCCTATCTGTATGAGTTTAGAACCAACCCTCAAAAACGCTGAAGTTGGCAAATATTACAACCAAAACTTCGTGAGTTATAAGCTAAATGTAGAAGATGCAAAACAAGTGGCTTTTCTTACGAAAAAGAAAATCTATTTGCCGGGTTTTCCATTGTTTTTTTACTTTGATAACAATCAAAACCTGTTGCACCTTACTGACCCAATTAATACGCCTAAAGATTTAATTCAACATGCCAAAACTGCCATCGACCCTAACTTACAAACAGGTGGTTTTTGGAAAAAATATCAAGCAGGAAATAGAGATATAAGTACCATGACAGGGCTGGCTTATCTACTTCGTGTTACGCAAGATACAGCTCGTAATATTCAGGTAGCCAATGAACTATATAAAGCGTATCCAAAAAATCAGTTAAACGATAAAGCCAGTTGGGCAATTGTCAAAAAATGTATAATGGATATTGAAAATGGTTTTGCAGAATATTGGTTAAACAATATCGAAATTGCCAAAAAACATGCAATCGAAGAGGGGCATCCAGGAACTGAAATGAATTCGCTTGGAATGTTGGTGCAAATGGCTATTTATGACCCGAAAGCCTCAAAGTTTTCGCTGGCGAAAGTAAATAAACTCAAAAATTATATGGGCGTTGTGGGTGCGGGGCAATACGTTACGGGAGCAACTTGGCAAATCGAATGTCCTGCTATTTTACGTGAACAAGGGCAAGACAAAGCTTTTGCTTTTCTTCAAAATCTTATTAACGCTCAAACTCAACCACAATTATTAGTTTATTACACGACGTTTTACAACACAAATTTTACAGATGGGAAATTTGCTAATAATGCTCGTCAATGGCTCACAAAAGCCCGACCACAATTAAAAACGGAACAAGAAATAGCAAATCTGAACTACGAATCTGCTCGATTATATCAAAAAACAGGAGATTTGGCAAATGCTAAGAAAGAAATTTCGGCAGCAAAGGCAAGTATTGCTACTGCAAAAACCAAAATTACTGACCCAAATCTAAAAAAAGTAGTGGCAAGTGTTGAAAAAAATATCAACAAGTTGGCTGGAGAGTTGAAGTAGTGTTTTGATGGGCAAAGTTTAGAACTTTGACAAATGAATAGAGTAAAGTTTAGAACTTTCGCATAAAGTTTACTGACGAAAGAAAACCAAAGAAAAATAGAATGACATTATTCAACGTATATCCTCTTTATGACATCGAGCCTGTGAAAGCTCAAGGTTCTTATCTTTGGGATAAGACTGGACAACAATATCTCGACCTTTATGGTGGTCACGCCGTTATTTCGGTTGGACACACACATCCATATTATGTGCGAAAACTGACTCAACAGCTCAAAAATATTGGTTTTTACTCCAATTCAGTAAAAATTCCTTCGCAGGAAGAGTTGGCTGATAAATTAGGAAAACTTTCGGGTTTGAAAGATTATTCTTTGTTTTTGGTCAATTCGGGAGCAGAAGCCAACGAAAATGCCTTGAAATTGGCATCTTTTTACAATGGTCGTACCAAAGTAATTGCCTTTTCAAAAGCATTTCATGGACGTACATCGGCTGCTGTTGCCGTTACAGAGAATCCTTCTATCAAAGCACCCATCAATTTTGCTGACCATGTGCAGTTTTTGCCTTTCAATGATGTTGAGGCTGTCAAAAAAGCAGTTGATAACGAAACTTGTGCGGTTATTGTAGAAGGCATTCAAGGCGTAGGCGGAATCAATGTGGCGACTGACGAATTTATGAAAGCCATTCGCAAGGCTTGCGACAAAACAGGGGCTATTTTTATTCACGATAGCGTACAATGTGGCTATGGTCGTTCGGGAAAATTCTTCTCGTTTCAGCACAGTGGCGTAAAACCCGATATTATCACAACTGCCAAAGGAATGGGCAATGGTTTCCCAATCGGTGGTGTGTTGATTTCTCCAAAATTTGAAGCAAAACACGGACTACTCGGCACAACTTTCGGCGGAAATCATTTGGCTTGTACAGCAGCAAATGCCGTTTTGGACATTATCAAGAAAGAAAAATTGGTACAAAATGCCGCCAATATCGGTGATTATTTCTTTGAAAACCTCAAAGGAATGACAGGAATAAAAGAATTACGTGGACAAGGCTTAATGATAGGCATTGAGTTTGAGAAGCCAGTTGGCCCAATCAGAAACGCCATGCTTTTTGAACACAAGATATTTACAGGCGTAGCAGGAACGCACACGATGCGACTTTTACCAAGCCTCGCCATGACCACCAAAGAAGCCGATATTTTCTTAGAAGCTTTGAAGCAAGTTTTGGCGAAAGCGTAAAACAATATAAATTTAATAAACCGCCCCAAAATCTGGCAAAATGCCGTGGTTTTGGGGCGGTTTTTGTTGTTACAATTTTGAAAAAAACAAAACGCCCAAAATACAAACTTTAATGATTCGAGTTTTTCGATTGAATTTTTAATAGATATGTGAGTAGGTGTACAATTTTTCATTTTTACACATTTCTAAGTCTATACCAGTACATACTATATCGTGTCCATTTGTCTATCTGTCCAATTTCTAAGATTGGATTTTAGGAATAAAAGTATTTTTCCAAGGAACAAATCTTATTGACTTACCTTCCCAAACGGAATCAAAACACCTATCAAAATATTTACCTTCATATTTTAATATATTAAGCAATGACAATTCAATATACCAAATAAAAACTTGCAAAGCTTCATACAAAGCAATATTGTCATAACTACGTAATTTGCTTCGTTTCTCTGCTTGAGAATGTACAATTGAATTTCGGATACCAACAATAGCCTCTGGAGCATCCTTTGACATTAATTCTTGCAGTTTTGTAAATGCTTTAGGAACTTTACTGGAAATTTGTAATTGTGAAATTATTAAACGAATTTTATTTGCTGCACTTAAATCTTTAGCATCATCACCTATAATCATTTGCTTATTTTCCACAATCCACCAGTTGTAAACAAGTTCTAATGCTGTTTGTCCTAATATAATTGCTCCGTCTATAAGAGTTTGTTTTGGAATTATATTCTGTTGATAATCAAAGAGATAAATGCAATTTGTATCATAGCTTCTGATGAAATTATTGTTTTTTCCACGTC
>NZ_JAYWCU010000104.1:0-6385 GCF_043780375.1 Emticicia sp.
AGACATAGAAAATGCTAAAATTGCTCTTGAAGAAAAGATAAAAGCAGCAAGTGTAGTGAAAACCAGAATTAAATAAGTCGATAGATTATCATAAGTAAAAAAATCAAGAAGCCTTCCAAGATAAATGGAAGGCTTCTTGATTTAATAGTATGCATCAGAAACTCTTCAAAAATTCCAAGCATTGAGCATTAAACATCAAATATTTAAAAACTTCTTCTTTTTTCTGTCAATATTATAAATGATTCGTATATAAGCCTTTTCTCCTTTATTTTTTTTATATTTTTGCATACACCACAACACTAAATAATTGAGGCCATGACGGAAATACAAGAGAAAATTCGCTTAAACCAAAGAAAAGACAACAAAGGTTGGAAAAAATGGGGCCCATACCTTTCAGAAAGACAATGGGGAACTGTTAGAGAAGATTACAGTGTTTATGGCAATGCTTGGGACTATATTCCGCATGACATGGCTCGCTCTCGTGTCTATCGCTGGGGAGAAGACGGTATTGGCGGAATTTCGGACAATAAACAGCATATTTGCTTGGCTTTTTCGTTTTGGAATCACCGTGACAAAATCTTGAAAGAACGCCTCTACGGTTTAGCTGGCTCAGAAGGAAATCATGGCGAAGATGTGAAAGAATTATACTATTATTTAGATAGTACCCCCACACATTCGTACATGAAAATGCTTTATAAATATCCTCAAAATGAGTTTCCTTACAAACAAATTATTGAAGAAAATCAAAAACGTAATAGAAAAGACCCTGAATTTGAAATTAACGAAACTGGCGTTTTTGACAATAATGAATATTTTGATATTTTTATTGAATATGCCAAAGCAGACGAAAATGATATTCTGATAAAAATAACTGCTCATAATCGTCATAAAAAAGCGGCTCCACTCACTATTTTGCCTACACTTTGGTTTCGTAACACTTGGTCTTGGGGTTACGATGCCTACAAGAAAAGCCCCATGTTGACAGGTATTGCCAAATGCCAAATCGAAGTGAATCATCAAATTTTGGGTAAATATAAACTTTATGTCGAAGAAGCAGACGAACTACTCTTTTGCGAAAATGAAACCAATATGGAGCGGGTTTTTGGTAAGCCCAATACTGCAATGTATGTAAAAGATGGCATAAATAATTATGTGGTTGGTGGCAAACAAAACGTACTGAATCCTAATAAAATTGGAACAAAAGCAGCTGCAAAATACACAAAAAAAATTGCAGGAGGCGAAAGCTGTACTATCCGACTGAGATTCAGTCAAAATACCCATAATCACCAACCTTTTGAAGATTTTGACGAAATATTTGCCCTAAGATTAAAAGAAGCAGATGAGTTTTATGAAGATTCTCAAAAAACAATAAAAGCAAAAGAGTTAAAAACCATCCAACGTCAGGCCTTTGCGGGAATGATGTGGAATAAGCAATTCTACTACTATAATATCAACGAATGGCTTAATGGTGACCCAAAAATGCCATTTGAGTTTAAAGGCAGGGCTTTTCCAAGAAATAGTACATGGAAACACGCCTACATGGCAAATATTCTTTCGATGCCCGATAAATGGGAATATCCATGGTTTGCAGCTTGGGACTTGGCTTTTCATACCCTCACTTTGGCTCGAATTGATGCTGATTTTGCCAAAAGACAGTTGGCCGTTGTTTTGCGTGAATATTATATGCACCCCAATGGGCAAATTCCTGCTTACGAATGGAATTTTTCAGACGTAAATCCACCAGTACACGCATGGGCAACTTGGAAAGTATATGAAATTGATAAAAATGCCAACAATGGAAAAGGTGATTTAGCTTTCTTGGAAAAGGTATTTCATAAATTGCTTATTAACTTTACTTGGTGGGTAAATCAGAAAGACGAAGACGGTAATAATATTTTTGGTGGAGGGTTTTTGGGTTTAGATAATATTGGGGTTTTTGACCGAAATGCCCAGATTCCAGGGGTTAAACTCGAACAAGCTGATGCCACTGGCTGGATGGCAATGTACACCCTCAATATGCTTCGTATTGCTTGTGAAATTTCGCTCGAAAAGCCTGTTTATCAAGACATGGCATCTAAGTTTTTTGAGCATTTTCTGCACATTGCGGCTGCCATCAACAAACCAATCAAAGGGAATGACAAGGGACTTTGGGACGAAGCCGACCAGTTTTATTATGATAAACTACACGCACCCAATGGCGAAACTATTTTCATGAAAATACGCTCTTATGTAGGACTTATTCCTTTGTTTGCCGTTGAAGTGATTGATGATGAAATGTTATCGAAATTACCAGATTTTAAACGTAGGTTGGAATGGGTATTAAATAACAGACCTGATTTGGCATCATTGATTTCTCGGTGGAATGAGCCAGGCAAAGGCGAAACGCATCTTTTGTCTCTTTTGCGTGGGCATCGTATGAAAATGGTAGTAAAAAGAATGTTTGACGAAGCAGAGTTTTTGTCAGATTATGGCATTCGTTCACTATCAAAATTCCATAAAGACCACCCCTACAAATTCAATCTCCATGGCGAAACAATGAGTGTTGATTATACGCCTGCTGAGTCTGATTTGAGTATCATGGGTGGAAATTCAAACTGGCGTGGCCCCATTTGGTTTCCTATAAACTTCTTATTAATCGACTCATTATTAAAGTTTTATGCTTATTATGGTGATGACTTTGAGATAGAATATCCGACTAACTCGGGCAATATTATGTCTATAAAAGAAGCGGCACTTTTGGTTGCAGAAAGGCTTATCAATATCTTCAAACAAAATGAAGCAAACAAACGCCCCGTCATGGGCAATATTGAAAAATTTGATGCCGACCCACATTTCAAAGACCTACATTTATTCTATGAATATTTCAATGGAGATACAGGTGGTGGCATGGGAGCCGCTCATCAATGTGGCTGGACGGGACTGGTAGCAGATTTGATTGGATACGTTTCTGAAAAATAATTTTTGTGTGAATGATAGAATGAGGCAATGAGTTTTGTCTATTTTCATTGTATTATTCACACATTCATTAATTATCTTACTCTTTTCCATCTTTTACGTTGTTGGCGTTTTTGGAAGAGTATTCTAAGTTTTTGCCCTATCGTTCTTTTTCGTTCGATATAGCAAGCATTAGGAGCATCAGGAAGTTTTCTATAAATAGGTAAAAACAGCCCGAAATAGCCACTAATTCCTTTTGGATTAGCAATATTGAGAATACCTCCAATATTATCAGTACCGAGAAACAGTGGACCTAATCTACCCATCAAACCAACGGTAAAATTTCGGTAGCCATTAATCAAAGCAATTGGAAGCGACAATTCTAATTGTTTTGACTCAAATCGAGGAGTAATCGCCAACAACGAAGGTTGAACCATTCCGATAGTTTTAGGATTGCGTAAACTTTGAACCCAAGCAGCATTAATATAGATTTTTTCTGATAATTTATAATCAAAATTTATTGAAAAAGCCATTGGTAATGGCGATTTAAAAGTATGTTGGTAATTGGTTTCTGCAAGTCCAAAAGCATTGTTCATTTGATTATAAAGCCTATCTGGCGAATCTATTTTATTGAAAGTTTCAGGCGGAATCAAAATATTTGTTACAGCAATATTTGTTTCGTTCACATACTTGTCATTATTAAAGCTGAGCCTCCCAATATCTACTAAAGAAACGCCTATGCGGTACTGATATTTGTTTTTTGAACCATCAGTTCGCCATTTCCCATTGAGTTTTATATCGTATTTATCAAAATTAGGTCGAAACTCATACACTGCACCTACATCAAACCCATATCCAGTGCCTGCTGCCAAGTTTCCAAAAAGCCATTGTGGCGTAAATTGAAAATCTTTTAAGGCATCTCCATTTGTCAAACCAAAGACACCTTGAGCATTCTTAAAAAAAACATCTTGCCTTTTGGGAAGTTGTGCATTTTTATCAATTGTAAAATCGATATCCTCAGCCAAATAATGAATATTCAACAAACCATTTACTCTTTTTATCGTCAATCCAACTTTAAAAAAATCTTGGTCTTGTTCCCGAATCACTACGCCAAAAGTTAAACCCATTTCAGTATAACCATTCAAATTCATCGTAAAATGATTGTCATTTTGGGCTTTTCCATATAAATCTGGTAAAACTGTGCCACTTACCATCACATGAGCCACATCAGATGTAGTATTATTTAAGTTCGTAAGTACCCGAATTCTTGATGTAAGCCCAATAGCAAACTTTGATTTTTCAAAAGTATAAATCAACGACGGACCTCGCACATCAGCACCAACAAAAGCAACTGAATTTAGTTTACCAATTGCTTCTTGTGTATAAGAATTTTTGTACGCTGGCAAGCCATTTGTTGCTCGATATTTGTCTGCAACATTATTAGTAGTTAGTCCAATAAATGAATAGGGTGCCGCCCAAGCAGCATAATTATTAATCATTTCGGCATTTACTCCCGCAATATTCATAAAAAACTTATAGCGTGAGTCAGCAATATTGGCAGGATTTGAATAAATATTGTACGTTCCCGCATAATTACTTGATGAAATACCAAGCCATTGCTGAGAATACGAACAATAGGTTAATAAAAAAAGACAGACAAATAATCTCATTTTTAAGAATAAAATATAATGAGTTGTGTATAATGCATTGGTAATGAACCACAAAATTAAATATTTATAACTAAATGCCTTTGATTTTCGACAGAATAATAATATTTTGGAACTTCATTTACACTATGACCAAAGAAAATGTATGAATTATAACTTTGAAAACTATAAAACTGAGAAGTTTTTTGATGAAATGGTTACCGCTAAGGGTACTCCTCGAGTAGGAAATCAGTATTTGAAAAATAAAATTGAAAATCTCCCGTTCTCAGACCTTGCTAAAAAGCAAAAAGCTGCCGAACGCTCAATGGTTTCAGCAGGAATCACTTTTAATGTTTACTCAGAAGAAGGAGGCACGGAGCGAATAATTCCTGTTGATATTATCCCAAGGGTAATTAGCTCGTCTGAATGGGACAATTTAGAAAAAGGTTTAGTTCAAAGAATTACTGCCTTGAATCTATTTCTACAAGATATTTATAATGAGCAGAAAATCATCAAAGATGGCATAATCCCTCGTGAAATAATTGAATCAAGTAAAGGTTTTTTACCAGAATGTATTGGACTTACACCACCAAAAAAAGTTTGGATTCATATAACAGGCACTGACTTAATTAGAGATGACAAAGGGGTTTTTACAGTTTTAGAAGATAACCTTCGCTGTCCGTCGGGCGTATCATATATGCTCGAAAATCGTGAATTATCAAAACAGACCTTTCCGGATGTATTGTCTCAATCAAATGTTCGTTCGATTTCAGAATATCCTGCAAAATTATTAGAAGTTTTACGTTACATTTCTGGTCGCCCCGACCCAACTGTGGCGGTTTTGACTCCAGGTATTTATAATTCTGCTTATTTCGAGCATTCTTATTTGGCTCAACAAATGGGAGTAGAATTGGTTGATTATCGAGATTTGGTTGTTGTTGGAGATTATTTAAAAATGCGTACGACCACAGGTTTTAAAACAGTTGACGTACTTTATCGTAGAATTGATGATACTTTTCTCGACCCACTCACATTTAACCCTCATTCGTTAATCGGAATTCCTGGTTTATTTGATGTGTATAAAAAGGGAAATATTGGCTTAGCAAATGCACCAGGGACAGGCGTAGCTGATGATAAAGTTGTTTATGCTTATGTTCCTCGTATCATTAAATATTATTTAGGTGAAGAAGCACTTATTCCAAATGTTGATACATATTTATGTAGCGAGCCAGATTCGATGAAATATGTTTTAGAAAATATTGAAAAATTGGTAGTAAAAGAAGCCAACGAAGCAGGTGGATATGGAATGTTGATTGGACCCAAAGCCGATAAAGCCGAGCATGATAAGTTCAGACAATTAATACAAGCAAATCCGAGAAACTATATTGCACAGCCAACTATTTCACTTTCACGAAGCCCTTGCTTAGTTGAAGACGGGCTTGAAGGTCGCCATGTAGATTTGCGTCCCTATATTTTATATGGTAATGGTATTCATGTAACTCCCGGCGGACTTACAAGAGTTGCCTTGAAAAAAGGCTCACTTGTAGTAAATTCCTCTCAAGGTGGTGGTAGTAAAGATACTTGGGTGTTAAAATAGTTATGAATTATGAGTTATGAGTTATGAGTTTTTTTGTACTTTTGTCTATTAGACTTCTTGCGAAAGTATCTTAAGTCGAAAAACACCATCTTTTCGGCTAAAAATTAAGCAAATTTTTCAACCGTAGCGGTGCTATGCTTTCAAAATTTCCTCAATTTTCGCTTGAAAATCTACTATTTTTCAATCATAAAACACTTTCGCAAGAAGT
>NZ_JAYWCU010000105.1:0-3431 GCF_043780375.1 Emticicia sp.
GGAAATTCATGCAAACCAATCTCATTGATGTACAACAACCAACTATTTTATCATGCAACTAAAATTGATCAGAAAAGCCAATTTTGAAGAACTATTTCCAATTTGGAGTTTAGAAGAACACTTTGCTGGGCAAGGGCAAATCATCTTCAAAGATGGTCGAATTGGCATTGGTTTTAAAGTCAATTGCATCGAAACTGAAAGACTAAGTTCGGGCGAATACAACAAAATTGGCGAGAGTTTTACCGCTGCTTTAGCCGACCTACCGCCCGATGTTACGGTGCAATTATTGGGCTATTACCACTATTTACCTTACGAGGCTGACTTGCAAAATAAGTCAAATTATGAGTACAAAATCTTGATGAATTACCTGCAAAGACCTATTCAGCAGCACCAACAATACTTGTTTATTTCCTACGGAACGGCAGATATAAAACAAAAGAGTCCTGTCAATAACTTGTATGTCAGAAAAGGAATGTCTTATGTTTCTAATCCTTTCAAAGACATTGAAAAGGTAAATATTCAGCTTGAACGCATGGCAAATACCTTTATTTCAAAGGTAACGCAAAACAATATTACTTATATTCGATTGGGAAAAGAAGACCTCAAAAGTGTGGTGTTGCAATATTTTAACCTAAAATTTGACGAACCGCAGTATTCAATCAACAATGCGTTTCAACCGCAAAGAGATTGCTTACAAATCGGGCAAAAATTGGTAGGAATTGCCACCATGGACGGACAAGCCAAAGAGATTTTCTACGACCATAAGAACGAACAGGGTATTTTCACGCCAACAATTTTGCCTTTGGGTAATGAATTAGCACTTGAACACATTCTTTCAATCACTTGGAAATCTTTGGATACCGAACCCGCCATTCGCAGCCTCGAAAGCAAAGCCCGATGGACGAATAATTTAGGTTTTCTTGCTTCCCAAGCCCACGATACGCAAAGTGAAGAAATCAGAGAACACATAGACGAAGTAACCAAAGGAGGTCGGAAACTCTTTGATATGAATGCCAGTGTGATTTTCTGGGGCGTGGGTGAAAGGCAATTTAGTCAAAATAAAGACCTCGTTGGCAGAGCTTTTGGCAAAATTAGAGCCAGTGCATTTATTGAGCAAACCGACACTTCTGCCTTGTTTTTCTGTAATTCTCCCGCCAATTCCTACCAAAATTATCGCTGGATTGAAAAAATAACCAATGAAAATGCGGCAGTTTATGCCAATTATATCAGCAACTATCAAAGTGAGAATAGGGGAGAATTGCTTTGCGATAGATATGGTTCGCCAGTTTATGCGGATTTCTATTCACCCAAACTGAATGGCAACAATTTTATGGTTATTGGCCCAACTGGTTCGGGCAAAAGTTATACCATTGGTTACATGATTATTCAGCGGCAAGAAAAAGGCGAAAGACAAATTATTATTGATGTGGGTGGCACTTACAAAACTATTTTCTTCGGCAACCGTAAAAGTCTGTATTATGAGTACAATCCCAACGACCCACTCAAATACAATCCTTTTCTGATTCATCGCAGTAATAATGGCATTTATGACCTGAAATCAAAGGAGAATGAGTTAAAACCAACCTTTTTAATCAATTTGATTGCCACAATTTGGCTTGGCACAGACCGAAAATTAGAGCCTGCGGAATTAGCAATTTTAGGCGAATTGGTCGTGGGTTATTATGATGCGTATAATGAAACTTTGCTCGAAGTACCAAGTATTGATGGCTTTTATCAGTACGTATTGGCGTATCGAGAAAAAGGCATTGCCGACTCGAAATCTGTTGAATACCTTGATTATGAGAGACGACAACGCTTTTTTGATTTCAATAAATTGATTATCACGCTCAAACAATTTGCCAAAGGCGGTTTGTACGGTGAAATCTTGAATGCCGAAACACTGGACGACGTTTCTGCATTTCCGTTAATATGTTTTGACTTGGCGAAAATCAAAGAAAACCCTACGCTTTACCCCATAGTAGGCATGATGATAAGCGAACTGGCTGCCGATATTTTGGCAAAATACCCTAATGATATTCGACGTATTTACATTGACGAAGCATGGAGTATGTTGAGTGGTTTGGGCAATTTTATTGAAAATATGTACCGAACGATTCGGAAAATAAAGGGAGTCATTGGCATTATTACGCAAGGCATCAATGAAATTAAAAAGTCGGGTATTGGCGAAATTGTCAAAGCCAATAGTTCGACTATTATTATTTTAAACCACGAAGATAGTGATGTTTTGAAAGGATTATGTGAATACATGGGCTTGACCGAACATCAGGAAGATTTAGCAAAATCCTTGCGAAAGTCGCAAAAATGGCGAGAAATCTTTGTCAAACAAGGCGAATTTGCCAAAGTCTATCGGGTGGAAGTTCCGCCTTACATTGCTGGTTTGATTACCAGTTTTCCTGACGACCGTAACTATATCAGAAATTTGGCGGGTGAAAATGGCGAGAATATCACACTGGCACTCAACCGCTGGATTGAGCAGAAAGCCTTCCAAATCACAGACGAGAGAGAGAAGGATTTATTATAAGTAATAGTTTTCATTTACATACTTATTTATATACTTAAAAGAATACATTATTATGGTTTTAATTTATGCAAATCCTGGTATCATGGAGAATGGGACTTTTCAAGGAGCATTGGGAGCTGCCAAAGCATTGGTCAGTACCGCTTCGGGAACTTGTTTGAGTGTGGCATTTGCCATGCTTGCCGTACAAGTTTTTTGGATGATTACCCAAGTCATTGTCTTTCAAAAGGCTTGGGATTTGATGGCAGTTCTCAGAATTGTAGGCTACATTTTCTTTATTACATTTTACAACGAATTGGCTACTTCCATCATTTGGACGGCAGATTATATCAGTAATTTGTTTGAAGCCAAAAAAGATATTTTGAATGCTTTGGGCAAAATTACCACTGGCGATATTACCCAAACCCACTCGACTTCGCTGGGCATTCTTGGCACATTACCTTATGATGATTTTTCAAGTTTTGTGGCTTGGTTGATGAGTAAAATACAAGAGGGTTTATCCCTATTTGTTCGGCTGTTAATCAGCAAGATGCAGGTAATGTTACTATCATTTATGTACGTGGCAGGGATTTTTGCAGCCATGCTTGCCACCATACCGGGCTTTGGTGGCTCGTTTGGACATTGGCTCAAAAACTTGCTCAATGTGCTGTTTTGGTCATTGACACTGGCAATTTTGGACAATTTTATGGTGTTTTTCTTCAAAAGTTACCAACCCGATCCAGCCGATGCCATGATTGATTTGGTGGTTTTAAACCTTGCCATAATCATTATATACATCAGTGTGCCTTTGCTCACGAGCCTTTATATTGGTCATGCGGCAGCATCAGGCATCATGTCTCGCATGGGTGGTGCAGTTGGTGGCATGGCTTACGCCGCCAGCGGTTATATGAAT
>NZ_JAYWCU010000106.1:0-12817 GCF_043780375.1 Emticicia sp.
TCAAAAATCCACCGAGTGAAGGTTACACAAGCTGAACTCAATTATGTAGGAAGTATCACCATCGACGAAGATTTGCTTGATGCAGCAGGAATTGTAGAAAATGAAAGAGTGCAAGTAGTGAATAATAATAACGGCGAACGTTTGGAAACTTACGCCATAAAAGGCAAGCGTGGCTCAGGCATTATTTGCCTCAACGGTGCTGCTGCCCGAAAAGCCGAGGTTGGCGATATTATTATCATTATTACTTACGGCTGGATGACGCAAGAAGAAGCAAAAACTCACCGACCAATGGTTGTTTTTCCTGACGAAAATAACCTTGTAGTAAAATAGATATTAGATTTGAGATACGAGATTTGAGAAAAAGCAAATTTTTAATCAAACCCAATTTATTTTAAGCCTAAATATTTATTTTCTTTAAATTTAGCATGAAAAAAGCCCTCCAATACCTCATTTCGCTTACAGTTGCCGCCGTTTTAGTATGGTTTACATTCAAAGATATTGACCTTAACACGCTTTGGGAAAAAATCAAACAAGCTGATTATCGTTGGGTTGCACTTTCGGCAATGTTGGCTTTGGTGGCTCATTGGAGTCGTGCCTACCGTTGGGTTCTGATGCTCGAACCGATGGGTTATAAACCTTCGGTTTTTCGCACAACATTGGCGGTTTTGGTTGGTTATGGAGCAAATCTGCTTTTTCCAAGAGCGGGCGAAGTTGCTCGTTGCGGAACGCTCAATAAACTTGAAAACATTCCTTTCGAGAAATCATTTGGGGCTGTAATTGCCGAGCGATTGATTGATGTTTTAGTGCTTTTAGTATTAATTTTTATAAACTTTATTCTCGAATTCGACCGTTTGAAAGATGTGTTTTTCAAGTTCTTTGGCGAGAAATTCAAGAATCCCTTGCTACTTGGAGTTTATGCCTTTTTTGGTATTTCATTGATTACCTTCACTTATTATTTAATCAAGAAAAATCAAGAAAAAATATCACAATCTCCTTTCTATCAGAAGATTAGTAAAATTATTGGTGGTTTTGCAAGTGGCTTTATGAGTGTAAGAAACCTTAAAAATCCTGCGGCTTTTGTATTTCATACAATACTTATTTGGACAATGTACTTCATTATGACGTATGTTCTTTGTTTTGCTTTGCCCGAAACTGCTAATCTTTCACCTCTGGCAGCACTCTCAATTTTCGTAATGGGTTCGATTGGCATGGCAGCACCAACGCAAGGCGGAATCGGGAGTTACCATTTTTTGGTTGGAAGCATTGTTGTATTGTACGGACTTTCGGAACAAGATGGTATCACTTTAGCGACCTTCCTGCACGCCATGCAAGGAATGGTTTTTGTAGCTGCTTTTGGAATTATTGCTTTTTTATTGACGCTCGTTTTACCAAAAAAAAGTGCTTAGAATTTAGATATAAATGATGGACTGCGGTCTATTGACAATCGACAAAATAATGACCGAATCAAAAATACTTAGCCGAGAGGAAACAAAAAAACAAGTGGAGCAATGGCAATCGGAAGGCATGAAAATTGTTTTTACCAATGGCTGTTTCGATATTGTGCATTTGGGACACATTGATTATTTGGAAAAAGCTCAGGCTTTGGGTGATAAACTCGTGCTTGGTTTAAATACCGATGCTTCGGTGCAACGTCTAAAAGGCGAAACTCGCCCAGTGGTGAACGAATATGCCCGTGCCAGAATGATGTCGGCGATGAGTTTTATTGATGCCGTTACTTTGTTTGATGAAGAAACCCCCAAAGAATTAATCGAAACGCTTTGCCCCAATATTTTGGTGAAAGGCAATGATTATTCAGTCGAAAATATCGTTGGGGCAGACTTTGTAATGGCTCACGGAGGCGAAGTTAAAACCATTTCATTGGTGAAAGGATACTCTACAAGTGCGATTATTGAGAAAATAAAAAAAAGCTAAAAATAGTTGCCGATGAGCGACAAATATTTTTAGCTATCTATAAGGCTAAAATTTTCTTTTATTTCTTAGCATGTTCCAACTCATAATGCCTTCTAAGCATGTCCTCACCGAAGTCATTCGTGAAATCACGCACGACTGTATGCACGTGATTGGCATTATTTTGTGTATTGTCATATTCAATCAAAAGCACATCATTCTGAATTCTGTAATAATGCCCTTTGCCGCCATACTGTTTTTCTCCCATCCACACAAAATGTAGTTTATCAAGTCCTGCTTTTTCGATTTTTTGCATAAACTCATTGGCAAAGCCAAAAGGATAATTTTTTACATAAAGACTTATCAATCGCATCAATTGAACTTGTTGGTCTTTGGTCATATCACTATATGCGATACCTTCAGCTGGCAACATTCCAAATTTTCGGCTATTAAAAGTAATCATATCATTAGGAGCAACGGGCGAAAGAATAACTCTTTTAAGTTGTTTTTCATCAAATGAGTTTAACAATTCAAAACCAAAATTTGCTTCATCTTTCAATATTTGGTAGCCTTTTTTGTCGCCACTTGGTACAATGGCAGGGTTGTTTCCTAAGAAAAGTGGTGTTGCCGAAACAATTTTATTGTTTTCAGAAGTAAAATTGAGCGACAAATGATGTCCTTCTACACGCCATCCCCAAAATTTCTTCGCATCGGGCGTACCAAAAATGGTAAAATAATACTTCAAAGGGTCACGGCGTTCGCTATTTGGCACATTTTCTAATTCTTTCAAGATAATTTCTAATTGCATAATAGCGATGGCTTTTTCTTGACCCTGCTCGCTCAATGTAGTTTTTAGTAAATTCATGGCTGCCGCTCTTTGGGCATCGGTCATAGATTTTAACCATAAACCATTTCGCTCTTTTGGAATAAAATACCAATTGCTTCGCTCTTCTGACTCATAAGGAAAGCTGGTTTTGGCGAATTGGTTTTTGTCTAAACTTGCAAGAAATGCTTTTGCAGCGACCAAAGAACCCGCACTGCTATTTTGAGTGTTTTGTGCAGATGAACTTTGGAATAATAAAATTGAAAAGAAGAGAAAAAAGAAATTTTTCATGAGTGATGCTGTTATAGGTTGAATTTTGCATAAAGGTCATTCTATAAAAGCAAAAAAACTAAAAATATTGGAAATTTGATAGAGACTCTAAAAGCGATGAAATTTGTCCTTTTTCTTGCAAATTCTTGACAAATTTCTAATCTTGTGCAATGTTATTTCGTAGTAGGTCTATGAAATAAACTTTTAGAGATAAGGTTTTCGTATAACTAATGCCATTCAAAAATGTATAAACTTTCTATATTCTTCATCTTTATATCTCAAACTCTTTTTGCACAAGAGCATTTAGAGCCAGCCAATGGTTATTTTTCTTCCTACAAATTTCAAAACAAATATTATCCATTAGTGAGAAAATATTTACTTGACGATTTTAAGAATTCTCCTCTTGCAAGAGTTACTATTTTGCCTTCATTTTTACCTGAATATGTAGTAAGTGTTGATTCTTCTAAAAAAGAATACTTCATCATTTGCCGAATATTTAATAAACAAATATGGAGCAATCAAGATAACAAAAATTTTGAGAGTGAAGTCCAAAAGATTGAGTTTAAAGTCAAAATCGAAGTGGAATTAGCCACGCTTTTAAATAAATTATTCTTTGAATTGACAAGTCAAACTCGTTTTCCAAAATTTGAATATATAGAATTTAATGGAGGAAAAAGAAGAGTGCCAAGTCGAATAGGAACCGATGGAACGACCTATATTTTTTCAGTTTTTCAAAATGGTTTTGGCACAAGAAGTGGACAAACGTGGTCGCCAAATAAAAATACGTTAATGGCTGAGTTGATAGGAATCGCCGAACTAATGGTCTTAGTTGCAAAACAACAGGAAACCGAAAATGAACTTTACAGCAAAAGTGAAAAACTATACAATAAAATAAAAAATGAGTGAGGTTTTCAAATGAAAACTTCACTCATTTTCAAAAATTCACTATTTTCTCAACCCTCCAACTCCAATTTCTTGCCTTTTCCTGTACCTTTGGTTTGTTTGATGCGATAGTTGAGCGTCAGGTTAAATTGTCTTTTTCTGGCTTGAAAATTACTTTCGGTGCGGAAGTTTGTTCCTTCGGTAATTGAGCGAAATCGACGGGTATTAAAAACATCCAATACGCTAAAATTGAGTGTACCATTGCCTTTCAAAATGTCTTTACTTGCCGACAAATCGAAATAATATATTGGTAAACGACTGCCCTGTACCGTTTTTTGTTTCGCTTCATAATTAGCTCTGAGTTGCACATCTAAGCCTTTGGGCAACGAAAACTTAGAAGTTTGTCGCAGAAACCAACTGTTTGTTTCTCGTATGTAAGTTTTGTCGATATTACTGCCGTCGATATTAGCATGAAAAAGGTTAAAATTGAAATCTAATTTCCACCATTTAAAAGGAGAATATTGACTCATAAATTCTACACCGTATGCCCGCTCTGATAATAGATTTTCGGGGCGAGTAGTGGCAAATCCTGTGGCATTCACTTGACGGATACGTTCGATTTTGTTTTCGGTATCTCGGTAATAAACCGATGAACCAATTGAGCCTTTATCGAAATATTTGATATGACCGAGTTCATAAACATTACTAAACTCAGGGTTAAGATTTGGATTGCCACTATTGAAATTTCGGTTGTCCGAAAAAGTAGAAAATGGACTTAAATCATTATAAAACGGTCTTCTTACTCGGCGGCTATAACTGAGCTGCAATGAGTTTTCTTTAGGTAATTCGTAGCTAAAATGTACACTTGGAAACAAATTTGCGTATTTTCTTGGGTTTATTTCATTGGTTTCTCGCAGTGTAGTTTTTACATCAGTCCACTCGGCACGAACGCCAGCTTGATATGAAACTTTGTTGGTTTTATTGCCCAAAATGGCATAGGCCGCATGAATATTTTCGTTATAAATAAAGTAGTTTTTCAGACCAGGTACAACCACAAATTGCCCCGATTCATTTTTCTGATTTACCACATAATCATTTACCATATCTCTAAAACTACTTCTTGCACCCGTCTCAAATTTACCTTCTTTCCCAATCGGTTGAACATAATCAACTTGCAATAAATATTGTTTTTCGTACTCGTCATTGAGCGAGTTTTGAACCAATGATTTGTTAGTAATTGGTGCTTCCTTGGGCGTAAAATATTCTTGTGTAAAAAGCTGATTAGAACTTTCCCAGTTATCCAAAAAACGCACTTCAGCATTAAACTCTTGACCTTTCTTGGCGTAGGTTTTCTTATAGCTTAGAACATACTCAGAATTCGGCTCAGTTTCTTTTTCAATTTGCTGACGTTGGCTAATGCCTGTCAGATTTGTGCTTGTAAAAATATAATCTTCGTACCTTAAATTTGTTATTCTGCTGGCTTTGCTTCTTCTATATAAATAAGAGGCAGTGAGGGTGTTTTTATCATTGAAAAAATAATCTAAACCGCCTCGGATATTGGTGTTAAAACCCGTAATTGTACCGTTGTTGCTTTGTTTCAGAATAAAGGTAGAATCTCCATTTTGACGTTCTTGATAAATCGAGCCACGACCAGGACGTATGTTGTATGCTAAACTATAATTGACAAAAAAATTAACTTTTTTATGGCGATAATTGATGTTTGCAGCACCGCCATAATTGACAGGTTGCCCGGTAATAATATCAAAAGAACCATTAAAGCCTTGTTTTTGGTCTTTTTTCAAGATAATATTGATGATTCCTGCCATACCTTCTGCTTCGTAGCGTGCCGATGGATTGGTAATAATTTCTACACGCTCAATCATACTTGCTTGAAGCGATTGCAAACCCGCACCACCTTTAAAACTCACCAAACCCGACGGCTTGCCATCAATCAAAATTTTGACATTGTCGCTGCCTCGCAGTTTGATTCCACCTTCGGGGTCAACTGACACCGAAGGAATATTGGTCAGAATATCCGAAGCCGAACCACCTGCATTGGCAAGATCTTTTCCAACATTAAAAACTCGTTTATCGAGCTTCATTTCCATCGTACTTTTTTCGGCTTGAACCACTACTTCTTTCAAAGCATTCGCCGAAGATTCTAATTTTATAGTACCAAAATCATGAATTGAATTATCTTTTGAGAGAGAAAAGGTGCTTGTTTTTAAGTTTTTATAGCCCATATATTCTATTTCAACAACAAAACTTCCGTAAGGAGTAGGAATAGAAAATTCGCCTTTTTCATTCGTTATATTTCCTGTAATGAGCTTATTATCAGCTCTATTTGAGATTCGGATACTGGCAAAACTTAAAGGTTCGCTTGTAAGTGCATCAATGACTTTTCCTTTTACTTGGGATTTACCGCCAGTTTGGGCAAAATTAAGATTTTGACAGAAGAATGTAATGCCTAAAAAAAGTAAAAACGATTTCATTAAATGTAAGTTTTTGAATAGATATTGTATAACAAAGTAAATCATCAAAGCCGAGATTTTAACAATAAATCTACATCTGATACTCATAATGCTATAAATAGGTGTAATTACTCGACAATTATTTATTTATACATGAGATACCAGATTTGAGAAATAGGGTGATGCAAAATTTGAGATTATACGAAAAGACCTACGTACGAATTTCTCGTATCCCGAATCTCGCATCTCAAATCTCGAAAAAAAGACGTAATTTTGAGCATTATGCAAAAAGTCAGACCAAAAAAACATCTTGGGCAACATTTCTTACGAGATTTGGATGCAGCCCAACAAATAGTCAATCTGCAATCGCTTCATCGAGGCTATAATAAAGTCTTGGAGATTGGTCCGGGTATGGGCGTATTGACACAATATTTACTGCAAAATACTGATTATCAGACATTTGTGGTAGAAATTGACCGAGAATCAGTGGCATATTTGAAAGAGCATTTCCCCATTTTAGAAGACCGAATTTTCTCGCAAGATTTTTTACAAATGAATCTTACCGAACTTTTTGGAAACGAGCCTTTTGGTATCATAGGAAATTTGCCTTATAATATTTCATCACAAATATTTTTCAAGGTTTTAGAATATAAAGATTTGGTGATGGAAATTGTGTGTATGTTGCAAAAAGAAGTAGCTCAACGAATCGCCTCTCCACCTGGGAAAAAAGATTATGGGATCTTGAGTGTGTTTTTACAAGCCTATTACGACATCGAATATAGCTTTACTGTTTATCCTGATGCGTTCATTCCTCCGCCAAAAGTAGATTCGGGCGTTATTCGTTTGAAACGTAATAATGTTGAAAAATTGGACTGTAACGAAAAGAAATTTGTTCAAGTAGTAAAAGCAGGTTTTAACCAAAGACGGAAAACATTACGTAATGCCCTAAAACCTATTGGACTGAATTTTGAGCATGAATTACTTAGTAAGCGTGCCGAGCAATTAGGCGTAGCAGAGTTTGTACTTTTGACGAATTTGTTTGAAGAAAAGACTTAAACCAATAAATAGTTATCAGTACACAAAATTGATTTGTTATAATAAACTTCTGGCGAAAGTCAAGTTAGGAGTTGGTTTTGACTTTCGAAGAAGTCTAATATAATACACTGCCCGATTGATAATTGATAACTGATAATTGTTCACTGACAAAATGACGACTTTCGAGCTAACCAAAGAGTATGTAGAGAAATTAGAAGCAGCCATTGAGCAAAAAGATGAAGCTTTGCTCAAAGCCGAGATGGAAGAGTTGTACCCTGCCGATATTGCAGGTATTCTGCTCGAACTCGGAGGTGAACCTGCTCATTATTTGATGACACTCGTTGATACCGAGATGGGTGCCGAAATTTTGTCGCATATTGAACCAGACGACCGAAAACGTTTTATAAAAGAGCGTTTTACGGTTGAAGAAATTGCCAAGTATGTTAACCTTTTTGACTCCGATGATGCCGTTGATTTACTCAATGAGCAGACGATTGAAGTACGTGAGAAGGTTATTGCAATGCTCGAAGACCGTGAACAAGCTCGATTTATTTTGGATATGCTGCACTACCCCGAAGACGTGGCGGGTGGATTGATGCAGAAAGAGTTGATAAAGGTAAACGCCAATTGGACGGTGAGTGAGTGTGTAGAAGAAATAAGACGGCAAGCCGAAGAGGTGGAGAAAGTGTATGCTGTGTATGTGGTTGATGATGACCAAAAGCTAAAAGGTATTGTTTCGCTGAAACGAATTGTTTTGGCTCGCAAAAACACCAAAATTGAAAATATTTTAGATGAAGAAATAGCTTATGTAGAAACAACCCGCCCCGCTGAGGAAGTAGCCGAAATAATGCAGCGTTATGACTTAGATGCAATTCCTGTGGTGAATACTTTAGGTCGTTTGCTCGGTCGAATTACGATTGATGATGTGGTCGATTTTATTACCGACAAAGCCGAAGAAGATATTCAGGTAATGGCGGGTATCACGGGGGAGGCAGAGGAAGACGACAGCGTTTGGCAACTGGCAAAAGCTCGCTTGCCATGGCTGATTGTGGGTGTGATTGGTAGTCTTTTGGCAGCAACTGTTATAGGGCATTTTGAAGGAGAATTTCAAAAAGTGTCGGCTTTGGCAGCATTTATACCGATTATGGGTTCGACGGGCGGAAACGTGGGTATTCAAACCTCTTCTTTGATTGTGCAAAGTTTGGCAGAAAAATCAGGAATAACCACCAGTTTAGGGCAACGATTGTTCAAAATCATATTAGTAGCCCTTGTTAATGGACTCATAATAGGCACATTAGCAGGACTTTATATTTATATCAGTGGCGAAACCCAACTTTTTTTTGTGGTATGTTTATCGCTTCTTGCAGTTGTAATTTTAGCTTCTTTCACAGGTACAGTTACGCCACTTTTATTAGATAGGCTGGGTATAAATCCTGCCATTGCTTCGGGGCCATTTATCACAACTGCTAATGATATTATTGGCATTGGTACGTATCTGATGATTGCAAATTTGTTGTTGCACTTGTAGACGAGATTCGAGATACAGAATTCGAGATACGAGAAATTTAATTAAAAAACTATCAATTATTGTCTGAGAACAGTGGACTAAAAATATGATTGCAGTAATACAAAGAGTAAGCCACGCATCGGTAACGATTGATGAAAAAATCAATGGCGAAATAGCTATTGGGTATATGGTTCTCTTAGGAATTACTCACGCTGATACGCAAGAAGACATTGAATGGCTTTCAAAGAAAATTGTAGGTTTGCGAGTGTTTGGTGATGAAGATGGTAAAATGAACTTAGACTTGAATTCTGTTGGCGGAAATATCTTGCTTATTAGTCAATTTACACTTCATGCAAGCACAAAAAAAGGAAATCGCCCTTCGTTTTTGGAAGCTGCTCGCCCAGAAATTGCCATTCCGCTCTACAAAAAAATGACTGCTCAATTGGAATTTGATTTAGGAAAACCCATCGAAACAGGCATTTTTGGAGCAGATATGAAGATTTTACTACTAAATGACGGCCCCGTAACAATTGTTATTGATTCTAAAAATAGGATTTGATTCTTAGAAATAGGAAAGTAATCTTCTACAAAATAAAATCATTACTTAAACCTTGGGTTTTTACTTCTTTTACTTTCAATTCAAGCCCTGACTGAAATTTTTTATGTAAACGCCAAGCTGGGTCATCTTCAATATTGCTTATTTGAGTAATTGTAGATGTAGAGTTATCGTTTTCTAAAAATTCTTTTTTTAACGTTAATTTACTAATTAGCGTCATTAGCTGAGAAATTGTTTCTCTTTGAAGCGTTGCTGCACCAGTTACTAATTTCTGTTTAGCAAATGCAAGCTCTTGCTCAATCCATTCAATTTCAAGATTACTATCTTCTTTTGCAAAGAAACGCTCATTTACTACTTCAAAAATAGTAGATATACGGATCGTCTCTTTTTTATTTGAAATTTTAGTCGCCGTTTCCATGTTATATTTCCATTAATTGAACAAAGGTGTTAAATATACTCAACACTCTAAAATTACAGTTATAACGAATAATTACTTCCTTTTCATCATCATACCTTGCAATTTTTTCAATATCTTTTCCTTTTTGAACAAAAATCTCAAGGCGAAAATTACCAAACTTATTAGCTGACAATTGACTTTTACTTGTTGAGGTAAATCCATGCCTAGTAATAAGAGAGTCATTTTTGAAAGCTAATAGATATTCTTCCCATTCATGTTTGGCTAAGTTTTCAGACCTAAATACCGTACCAATAAAATCGGGCAATTTATCTAAACATTGTGCAAATAAAATACCAAAAGTTGTAATGTTTTTACCCTTACTTGCCCTTAATTTTTCATTCAAATCATCATAACCATCTTCTGAATATTTATAAATAATTGCTTTTTCAAAAACTGTCAATTCTGATAAAATATCCTTCCTATGGGAGTTTTCGATAATTATAATTTCCTTTTTTAGATAAGTTATGGCATACTCTTCTATCGTCATTTTTTGTGTTTTGAAGATATTTTGTTAACAAATATAATGAAATCTCTTTTCTAAAGTTAAATTTGAAAAATATTAATTATCCTTTATTACTTCATTCCAATCTAAAACATGAAAAACAAAATACTTTTACTATTCTTTTTTATCCTCGTTATAAGTTTTGCAAAAGCTCAACAAATCAAATGGAGCAAAGAGGGCAATGCTTACTCACGAGTTGAAGGTGGCGAAATTGTATCTTATGCTTTACCTTCTCAACAAAAATCAGTTTTAATAACGAAGACCCAATTAACACCCAAAGGTGCTGAAAAATCACTTGCGGTACGCAGTTATACTTTCAGCGAAGATGGGTCAAAGTTATTGATTTATACGAATTCTAAAAAGGTTTGGCGATACGAAACTCGTGGTGATTATTGGCTTTTAGACCTTAAAACCAATGCTTTGTTTCAGTTGGGACAAGGAAAATCAATGTCTTCGTTGATGTTTGCCAAGCTTTCGCCCGATGGCACAAAAGTTGCCTATGTGAGTGAGCATAATGTATTTGTAGAAGACCTCGCAACGCATAAAATCAAGGCATTGACCACCAATGGCACTCGTCGCATGATAAATGGCACTTTCGATTGGGTTTATGAAGAAGAATTTGCTTGCCGAGATGGTTTTAGGTGGAGCCCTGATGGAAAAAGTATTGCTTTTTGGCAAATTGATGCGACTAAAATCAGAGATTTTCTGATGATAAACAATACGGATTCTATTTATTCATACAATGTGCCAGTTGAGTACCCGAAAGTGGGTGAAAGTCCATCTCCATACAAAATTTTGATTGCCAATATTGCAACTGGTAAAATTTTGCCGATGAATATAGAAGGCGACCCGCAGCAAACGTATGTACCTCGTATGGAATGGATTCCGAATACTAATGATATTATTATTCAGCAATTAAATCGCAAGCAAAATCAGAGTAAAGTCATTGTTTGTCAAGCACTTACGGGAAAAACAAAAGTTATTCAGACCGAAACTGATGAGGCTTGGATTGACACCAAAGAACGCTGGGCTGATAGTCCAGAAGGTTGGGAATGGCTCAATGGTGGCAAAGAATTTTTGTGGGTAAGTGAAAAAGATGGCTGGCGACATATCTACAAAATGGATTTAAACGGAAAAGAAACACTCCTAACCAAAGGCGAATACGACATTGTGCAGATTCAACTAATTGATGAAGCCAATGGTTACGTTTATTTTACTGGTTCGCCACAAAATGCCTTGCAAAGTTATTTGTTTCGTATCAAATTAGATGGTTCGTCGAGTATGCAACCAGTGACCGAAAATGCTCCTAAAGGTACAAATAACTATACGCTTTCGCCCAATGGAAAATTTGCTCGCCATTCGTTTTCAAGTGCCAATGTTCCAAGCATGACTGAGTGGATAAATTTAGCTGACCATTCTCCATTGACCGAAAAAGAAAGTATTTTAAGGAAACTTTCAACAATGGAGATTAATAAAAGAGTAGAGTTTTTCAAGGTAAAAACCGATGATGGAATTGATATTGAAGGTTGGATGGTAAAACCCACAAATTTTGATTCGACAAAACGCTATCCAATAGTATTCAATGTTTATGGTGAACCTGCGGCGGCTACTGTTTTAGATTCCTATGGAACTGGTTTCAATGGACTTTATAATGGCGATATGGCAAAAGATGGCTATATCTATGCTTCGGTTGATAACCGAGGAACGCCGCTACCTCGTGGACGTGCTTGGCGAAAAGCGATTTATCGCAAAATTGGCATTGTCAATATTCGTGACCAAGCAATGGCGGTGAAAAAAATTAGAGAATGGACATTTATTGACACAACTCGTGTGGCTGTGCATGGTTGGAGTGGGGGAGGTTCTTCGACCTTGAATTTGCTTTTTCAGTACCCACAATATTACCAAACTGGCATTGCCGTTGCAGCCGTTGGAAATCAGCTTTGTTATGATAATATTTATCAAGAACGCTACATGGGACTTCCTCAAGAAAACCGTGAGGATTTTGTAAATGGTTCACCAATTACTTACGCAAAAAACTTAGTAGGAAATTTACTATACATTCACGGAACTGGCGATGATAATGTACATTATCAGAATGCCGAAATGTTGCTCAACGAACTTATCAAACATAATCGCCAATTTCAGTTTATGCCTTATCCCAATCGTAGTCATGGAATTTATGAAGGTGAAGGAACACGCAAGCATTTGAATACACTTTTTACCAATTATCTCAAACAAAATTGCCCGCCTGGGGGAAGATGATAAATTTGAAAATTAAACAATTTGGACATTTGGAAATAAATTAAACAATAGACTTCCTGCGAAAGTGTTTTATGATTGAAAAATAGTAGATTTTCAAGCGAAAATTGAGGGAATTTTGAAAGCATAGCACCGCTACGGTTGAAA
>NZ_JAYWCU010000107.1:0-12298 GCF_043780375.1 Emticicia sp.
GTCAACATCATTGGCACTTACACGAGTAGAATCGAATGCCAAAAATCCTAATTTTAGCACCTCTTGTAAAGAAGTATTATATTTTAAGTTTCGGTAAAGAATCGGTTTTCCGTAGTTTGGTTGCCCAATAATGATAAAAGGAGAACCTTCGGTTACTTCAATCCAATTGCCTTCAGGATATAACATATAAAGTTTAAGTTCATCATCGTTTTCGAGTTGTCCTCCAATAATTGCTGACAAATTGAATGACAAACCAGCTTCTTTCAGAGAAGCTTTGTCTTCAACAGCGACTCTTTTCACCATATCTCCAAAAGCATTAACGGCTTTGTAAAGTTTATCGAATTTGGTATCTTGTTCTTCTAAAACTTCTTTAAAATAGGTAATTGCTTTGTCTCTCACCGACCGTAGCCCCGAAGTCATTATAAACAATGAATGGTGTTTTGATTGGTGAACAAATATTTTTTTGTTGGTTGAAACCTCGCTACCCGACGTGATGCGAGTGTCGGCGATAGCAACAATTCCTTTAGCAACTTTTACTCCGAGGCAGAAAGTCATTTTATTAATAATAAATGTTGTAATGATGAATATTGAATGGCTTTTCTAAAATATGCCCTTTAATCCATCACAAAAAGTAAGATGATCGGAACAAAAGTAGAAAAAAAACATCATTCAACATTCATCATTTACCATTAGATTTTACACTTCTACTGTTTTTAAATCAAAATAAGTCTTAAAAATCGCTTTAGCAGCAGTATTTGTTTTTATTTGAAACTCATCTAAGTAAGGATGTAGAGCTTTCTTGAAAATATCTTCTACTTCGGTAAACTCGATTTCATGACGAAGGCGAGTGATCTCTTTTTCGGCAAAATTGGAATAGCCGTCAGTCATCTTTCTATCAGAAATTTCGTACAAAGACAATTCCGCTTGACGAATACAGTAAAAAATCGAACGAGGAAAACTTTTGTCTAAAACCAAAAATTCAACAATATGAGAGGGATTAATGACACGATGCTGCTGGCGATACATATTAAACGCACTAACAGATTTTAGCACCGAAGTCCAAATAAGTAATTCTTGAGGAGAGCCAATTGCTTGGTCATTAGGCAATAAGGTAAAATATCTAACATCTAAGAAGCGAGAAGTTTTGTCGGCACGCTCCAAAAAACGCCCCATTCGTCCGAAGTGAAAACCCTCATTTCGGGTAACAGTCGCATCAATAATTCCGAAAAACAATTGGCACCCATCTCTAATTTCGTCAAAAAATATTTGGAGTTGCTCCACTTCCCAGTTTTTGGTTGATTGCGTTTCCGATATTTTCAGATAAAACATATTGATATGTTCCCACATTTCTTTGGTGATACTCTCGCGAATCGTACGGGCATTTTCACGGGCATTGACAAGGCAACTATAAATAGAGTTAGAATTTCGTTTATCGAAAGTCATATAGTCAATAACTGTATCTCGATTGGCAACGGTATGGTGTTCAAAAAAACCAAAATTATCGGCTGTGGCAATGAGTAAAGGCTCCCACTGTTCGGTCAAAATTCCAGGAGCATCAAGCGTTAGATTTAAGTTTACGCTCACAAAACGAGCGTAATTTTCTGCTCGCTCAATATAGCGATTTATCCAATAAATGGAGTTTGCGACACGACTCAACATAATTTTCTTTGGTTTTTATTGACGAAAACCAAAGATAATAAAAATAAAGGAAATCGAAAAAACAAGCGAAAGATTGTACAGCTAACAAATTTTGGAAGTAATGATAAATTTGACAAATAATAACGCTTAAATCTTCACCAATCCTAATCTAATCGCTTCCATTACTACGCCTACACGGGTTTTAGCATTTAGTTTTGTGAAAACTTGTTCAGTGCTTTGCTCAATCCAACTTTTCAGACGCAAACAGGTGAAATATTTAAAGCAGAAATTGGCGGATATAATAACTAAAAAACCATTCATAAAAACTTTTTTCCTAACTTGCTCAATAATCTTTGAGCAAGTTTTTTTATGCAAACCATAATTATCAACGCCACCGTTCACACGGGTACGGAAGTCCTTGAAAATCAATCAATTACTATCGAAAATGGTGTAATCTCAACTTTGTGCCAAAAGCAGGTTAATGCAAAAGTTATCGACCTCAAACACAAGCACATTTCCGCAGGCTTCATCGATGTACACATCAACGGTGGTGAAAAATACTACTTTACTCAACACCCCACTGAAGAAACTATTCAAGATATTTATGAATCAAGTCTAAAGCTCGGTACTACTCACGTGTTACCAACGCTCATTACTTCGCCCCTCGAAAATATCTTGAAGGGTATTGAAGCAACTCGTAGTTTTTTAGAAAAAAATCCAAATTCGGGTGTACTCGGAATGCACCTCGAAGGACCTTTCTTAAACCTTGCTAAGCGAGGAGCTCACTTGGCGGCATATATTAGAAAACCTATAAATAGCGAGTTAGAAGAAATTATCAAGCATGGTAAAGGTATCATTAAACTAATGACCATTGCCGCCGAAAATTTTACGCCCGAACAAATAGAAATGCTACTCGAAAGTGGCATAAAAATATCGCTCGGGCATTCAAATGCCACTTATAAGCAAGCGAAAAGTGCTTATAATCAAGGCATTACACTTTGCACGCACTTGTATAACGCCATGACTCAAATGGGGCATCGTGAACCTGGTGTGGTAGGTGCAACGTTCGATAGTCCTGAGGTTTATGCCCCTCTTATTTTAGATGGTTTTCACTGCGATTATGCTGCTGCTCGCATTGCTTATAAAATCAAAAAAGACAAACTTTTCTTAATTTCAGATGCTCTTTTTGTGGGTGAAAAGGTAAAACAGTTTCAATGGGGAGAATTTGACGCTTATTTAGAAAACGGACAATATCGTAACTCGGAAGGAAATTTGGCTGGGGCAGCTGTTTCGATGGCCGATTGTGTAAGAAATGCCGTACAACAAGTTGGAATTTCGTTGGAAGAAGCTATAAAAATGGCAACTATTCGACCAGCAAAAGCATTGAGCATAGATGACACAATCGGACAAATTAAAGAAGGTTTTCCTGCTAAATTTGTTGTTTTTGACGAAAAATTAAATATATTTACCCCCTTAATCGTTTAACGTTTCAGAGTATTTTATTTATCAGCTTAAAAACTAAATTTCACTACAATGAACAATTTATTCAGAGGTTTAATCGCAGGCTATGGAGCAAAAAAATTAGGTGGTGGCTGCTTCGGAACTATTATCGTATTTGTCATTATTTGGGTTATATTGGGTCAATGTAGCTAAATTATGGGCAAAATCTGCTTTTTTAAAAGCCATTTAAACAACATTTATTGTTTAAATGGCTTTTAAATTTATAAGTCTTTAAAACTTAATAAATAAATTTCTGAAAACTTCCAAAAAACCACAACCATTTCTCACCAAAAACCGTTCTTTACCTAAAGAGACTCTCACAAAACGAAATATTATCCATTAACTCATGGCATTCGATAAGAATATTTTAAAAATTAAAACCCTCGGCGAATTAAAAGCCAATGGCTATCGCCCAAAAGCTATCAAACAAGAACTTCGTGATAATTTAGTTGAAAAACTTAAAAATAAAGAGTCTGTTTTTCCAGGAATCTGGGGTTTTGAAGATACAGTTATTCCTGATGTTGAAAAAGCGATTCTTTCGATGCACCATATCAATTTGCTCGGTTTGCGTGGACAAGCAAAAACTCGTATTGCTCGCTTGATGGTCAACCTTTTAGATGAATTTGTGCCAATCGTATCAGGTTCTGAACTAAATGATGACCCCCTCGAACCACTTTCACGTTTTGCCAAAGATTTGATTGCCGAATACGGCGATGCTACGCCAGTTGCGTGGTTGCCTCGTGAAGAGCGTTATAACGAAAAACTCGCCACGCCCGACGTATCAATTGCCGACTTAATAGGTGATGTTGATCCCATAAAAGCGGCAACTTTGCGATTACCATATTCCGACGAACGAGTGATTCATTTTGGCATGATTCCTCGTTCGCACCGTTGTATTTTTGTCATCAACGAATTACCCGATTTACAGGCTCGTATTCAGGTTTCATTGTTCAATATTTTGCAGGAAGGCGATATTCAAATTCGTGGTTTCAAACTCCGAATGCCGCTTGATATTCAGTTTGTATTTACGGCAAACCCCGAAGATTATACCAATCGCGGAAGTATCGTAACGCCACTAAAAGACCGTATTGATAGCCAAATTGTAACACATTATCCGAAATCTATCGAAATCGGAAGAAAGATTACAGAGCAAGAAGCTATCATTAAAGACGGTCAGAAGAAAATCGTTGTCAATGAAATTTTGAAAGATTTGGTTGAACAAATTGCCGTTGAAGCTCGTCAAAGTGAATACGTCGATGCCAAAAGTGGTGTTTCAGCTCGTATGACGATTTCGGCTTATGAAAATTTACTAAGTTCAGCCGAAAGACGTTCATTGATTAATGGCGAAAAAAATGTAAATGCAAGAATATCAGATATTTACGGAGCGATTGCAGCCATCAACGGAAAGATAGAATTGGTTTACGAAGGTGAAGTTGAAGGCCCAGTTTATGTGGCTCAAAGCCTAATAGGTAAAGCAATGCGAACTGAATTTTTGAAGTATTTCCCGAATCCAGAAGCAGTAAAGAAGAAAAAATCGGGTAAGAATCCATTCCAGCAAGTATCAAATTGGTTTGGTGAAGGAAACGTGATTGATTTTACCAACGACCTCGCCGACCGAGAATACCGTGCAAGACTGAAAACAATTGAAGGATTGGAAGAATTGGTAGAAGACTATCACGAGCGTTTGGGCGAAAATGATAAACTATTTATGATGGAATTTGCTTTGCACGGATTGGCCGAATATTCATTAATCAGCAAACAAAATTTGGATACTGGCTTACAATTCAAAGATTTACTTGATAGTATGTTCGACCCGAACAAGATGAATTTTGAGGATGATGAGGATGATTTTAGATAAAAAGTTATCATGAATTTATAATAGAAAGGGTTAAATCTGAATGTTAGATTTAACCCTTTTGTGATTATTACTCGTCCTTGATAGTTTGCCATCCGTATTTTTTCATAAACTCTTCGACTTCTTCATCAAAAGATTTTTTAGCGTGGTGAATTTCCTGATTTTTGATATAGTTTACAACTTTTTCAACTTGTGATTCACTCACCGAAACAGCAAAATAATCATCTTGCCAAGAAAATTTCTGTGCTGTTAACTGCTGTTTATTTATCCAAAATGACGATTCTCCCTTAATTAGTTTTGCAATAGAAGCTATCGATTGGTCATTACCCAAAGAAATCAGACAATGAATATGTTCAGTATAGCCATTAATTGCTTGTAAGAAAATAGCCTTTTCTCGGCAATTTTCGATGATATGATTGAAAACTTCATATCGAATATCTTTGGTTAAATACGGAAATCGGTTCTTTGTAGAAAATACTACATGAACCCAAATTTTTACATAAGACATTTTACAGTATTGTTGTTTTTGTATAAAAAAATATTGTGATTGTGTTGAGTTTTGGCTAAAGCCGATATAGAATTCTTATTTTAGTATCCGTCAGCTAAAGCAGACGGCAATGAATTCTTCTCTACTGAATAAAAAAATCAATAAAAATTATAACTCCAATCTGTTCAATTTCTCATTCATTGCCGTCAGTTTTAACTGACGGGTAACAGAAAGTACATCAAAACTGGGCTTTAGCCAAAAAAAAGGCAGCCTTGAAAAAATCAAAACTGCCTTTTTAAATTTATTTCAATAAGCTCACCCCAACTTCGCCATTGCCTTAGTTCATAAAAAAGCACTTTCTATTCTTTTAAATTAAATCAAGCATTATTCTTCACAGGTTCTGTTATTTCATTCAAGAGCTTTCCCTAATTCTTTCCCTAAACCTGGATTTTCGAGGTGTTTGGCTAATTCATTTTTTAAATCCTTCTTTACCTTATTTTTAAATCTGGGGTTAATTCGGTTTCTAATTTACCAAAATCTATTTTTTTATTTATGCCTGCCCGCAATTCCTTATCTATTTCTGTGTTTAACTTTATTGAATCTTTACTTACCTTATTATCTCCCCCCCAACTTAGCCAAAGCCTCTTCTAAAGCTTTGATTTTTGTTTCGGCATCAATTAGTTTTTGGCGTTCTTTTTCGATGATTTCTGGTTTGGCATTTTGTACAAAACGCTCATTCGATAACTTCGCTTCAGTCGATTTCTTGAAACCTACGATGTAATCTAAGTCTTTTTGCAAAGCGGCTTTTTCTTCCTCAATATCAAGATTTTTACCTAAATCAATGGTCAATTCATCGCCTTTGATAACAAAACTCATGCCATCAGTTTTATCGATAACGTATTGAATAGCCGAAATATTTGCCATTTTTTGAATCAAACCAGCCAATGTTTCGTAGCGAGCTTGGTTTTCTGTTTTTACTGCCAACGGCAATGCTTCTTTTGGCGAAATTTGCTTGGCATTACGAGTATTACGCACCGTCGAAACGATTTCAAATAATAAGTCAAAATCAGCCAAAAGGCTTTCGTTTACTTCGCCACCTTGCGGGAATTGAGCCAAACAAATTGATGGAACGCCGCCCGTTCCCCTTTCTTTAATTGTTTGCCAAATTTCTTCCGAAATAAATGGCATCCAAGGATGAATCAAACGCATCAATTCGTCAAAGATTTCGAGCGTTGCATTGTATGTTTCTTGGTCGATGGGTAAGCCTTTTCCGTCAACGTAAGCGGGCTTTATCATTTCCAAATACAACGAACAGAAATCATCCCAAATTAAGTTGTAAGTACTCATCAAGGCATCCGACATTCTGAATTTATTGTAATGATCGAGCGTTTCGGCAATTACTTTGTTCATTTTTGTGTTAAACCAAGATACCGCCAAACGATTGCTAACAGTTGATTGTTGGTTGTCGACTGTCGGCTGAACCTCCCAACCTTGAATCAAACGGAAAGCATTCCAAATTTTATTGCTAAAATTACGTCCTTGTTCACATAATTTTTCATCGAAAGGTAAGTCATTTCCTGCGGGCGAACTAAACAACATTCCTGTACGTACACCGTCAGCTCCATATTTTTCAATCAACTCAATTGGGTCAGGCGAATTACCCAACGATTTCGACATCTTACGTCCTTGCTTATCTCTTACGATACCAGTCAAATATACATTTTTGAACGGAAAAGTACCTTTATATTCATATCCCGCAATAATCATACGAGCCACCCAAAAGAACAAAATTTCAGGAGCAGTTACTAAATCATTGGTTGGGTAATAATAGTTAATATCCTCATTATCAGGATTTTTAAAACCATCAAAGACCGAAATAGGCCATAACCATGAACTGAACCAAGTATCCAAAACATCATCGTCTTGCGTGAGGTCTTTCTCACTCAAAGCAAAAAGTTGGTATTTTTCACGGGCAATTTTCAAAGCCGCTTTTTTGTCTTTTGCTACGATACAAGTGCCATCGGGCATATAAAATGCTGGAATACGATGTCCCCACCAAAGTTGGCGACTGATACACCAATCTCTTACGTTTGCCATCCAATGGTTGTACGTATTCTTAAATTTTGGTGGAATCAACTGAATCGTGTCGTTCATTACATTTTCCAATGCAGGCTCCGACAAACGCTTCATTTTCAAGAACCACTGCAAGGAAATTTTTGGCTCAATAATCGCACCTGTACGCTCTGAAGTACCAACGGTTGATTTATAATCTTCTTCTTTTACCAAATTGCCCGATTCGGCAAGCATTTTAGCAATTTTCTTACGAGCCACAAATCTATCTTCGCCCACCAAAATCAAAGCCTTTTCGTTCAACTTTCCTTCATCGGTCAAAATATCAATGATTTCTAAACCGTGTTTTTGTCCAAGAGCGTAGTCATTTTGGTCGTGGGCAGGCGTTACTTTCAAACAACCCGTTCCAAATTCCATCGTTACATAATCATCGGCAATAATCGTAATTTCACGATTTATCACTGGAATTCTTACTTTTTTACCAATCAAATGCTTGAAACGCTCATCTTCTGGATGCACACAAATCGCTGCATCAGCCATGATAGTTTCGGGGCGAGTGGTGGCAATTGTAACGCTTCCCTCATCGCCATCATAACGAATATAATATAATTTCTGCTGAACATCTTTCATGATAACTTCCTCGTCCGAAACCGTAGTTTTGGCTTGAGGATCCCAGTTTACCATGCGATGTCCACGATAAATATCTCCTTTATTGTGTAAATCAACAAAAACATCAATTACAGCATCATACAAACTTGGCTCCATCGTGAAACGAGTTCTGTCCCAATCGCAAGAAGCACCTAATTTACGAAGTTGTTGCAAGATAATTCCGCCGTATTTATCTGTCCATTCCCAGCAATATTTCAAGAATTCTTCACGAGAAAGGTCATTTTTATTTATTCCTTTCTCTTTTAGCATAGCCACAACTTTCGCCTCGGTTGCAATAGAAGCATGGTCGGTTCCTGGCACCCAACAAGCCTCTTTGCCTTCCATACGTGCCTTACGAGTCAATACATCCTGAATCGTGTTGTTCATCATGTGTCCCATGTGAAGCACGCCCGTGACATTTGGCGGCGGAATTACGATTGTATAAGGCTTTTTGTCGGGATTAGGTTTCGACTTAAAGTATTGATTATCAATCCAATACTTATACCATTTATCTTCTATCTCTTTCGGATTGTAAGTTTTGCTAATTTCTGCCATTATCTTGAAAAGTCCATAGTCGATTGACTACTGACGACGGTTTTTGTTTATGATAATGCAAAAATAGAGAATTTTAAGGCATAAAAAAACCTGTAAGGTATTTTCAGACGGGTTCATCCAGACCTTGCAGGTTTTAGTTTAAGCGAATTTAATCATCAATTGGCATTGAAAATCTTCCCTGAGCCAGAAATATATTTACTAATGCGAGGGTTTCCTCTGAACCAAACACTTCCACTGCCCGAAATACTCACATCCAGATTATTTAAAGCAGTAGTTTCGCAACGTCCTGAACTACTGATTACAACATCCGAATTATCAGCGTGCATATCAAACGATTCAATTTTTCCACTTCCAGAAACATCATAAATACCATTATAAGTATCTCCTTCCAAAAAAATTAGTCCCGAACCGCTCAAATCTGCTTCTAAATCATTTTTTACATCCAAAGCCATGTCAATTAAGCCACTTCCTGACAAACGCAAACTCATGTTTTTTGAAAAAATCTTGTTATCACTAATAACTTTTCCACTTCCAGAAACATAAACGGCGTTAATATCAGGCACTTGGATGTAAATTTTCACGTTATTGATGCCCCGCAGGCGACCGTTATCATCCAAAATCAAGGTATTACCACTTACTCGACTGATAACCAAATTGATAATATTATTTTCGGCAACAATCTCAATATCTTTGGCTGTACCTTGACGCAAAATGACTTCGGCAGGAAAATATAGCTCCAAACGATTAAAATAAGGAGTACGGCGGTATTCGGTTTGAACAATACCGCTACCTTCAATAATGTTATAAGTATTACAAGATAACAATCCGAATACTCCCAAAAGGATTGTGAAAATTACAACTAATGAACGTTTCATGTTTTGTGTTAATGTTTAGCTTTTGCTGAAAATTGTTGTCTTTGATGATAAGATGCTATAAGTTTGTAAGGCGTTGCTTGACTATTTGTTAATGACAAGTTAACAACGTTTTTCCCTCATACAATCAACCTTATTTATAAAAATGAAAACACTTTGGGGCGTAGATTTAGGCGGTACAAAAATTGAAGGCATAGTAATGAATGCCGAAAATGACGAAATTTTAGCAAGAAAAAGAATTCCAACTGAAGCTAACAAAGGATACGAGCATATTATCAGTCAGATTGCTAAACTAATAGACATATTAAAAGTCGAAACCCAAATGCAACCCACAGCCATTGGTTTTAGTACGCCAGGGACAACCGACCCAACTACTCAAACCATGAAAAACTGTAATACAACTTCGATGAATGGCCGACCAATGAAAGCTGATATTGAGAAAGCTCTTGGTGTACCAGTCGAATTGGCAAATGATGCCAATTGTTTTGCTTTGGCAGAAGCTACGATGGGAATTGTGCGAGATGTAATGCCCGATGCAAAAGTAGTTTTTGGTATAATTCTCGGCACGGGCGTTGGCGGCGGAGTAGTGGTAAATGGTCAATTGATTCAAGGCCGACACGGTATTGGTGGCGAATGGGGTCATAATTTCTTTGAAGAAGACGGCGTAATGTGCTATTGTGGCAAAACAGGTTGTAACGAAAATGTATTTTCGGGGCCAGCTTTGCAACAATATTATAAAAAACTCAGCGGAAATGACCTGACCATGAAGGAAATCTACGACTTACATAAGGCAGGAACAGACCAACACGCAACGGCTACACTTCGACATCTAATTAAGTCATTTGGGCGAGCCATTTCTTCTATCGTTAATGTACTTGACCCCGATGCCATTGTGATTGGCGGTGGCGTTGGCAACATCGACTTGATTTATACTGAAGGGCCCGAAGAACTCAAAAACTGGATTTTTAATAGTAGAAAAGTAGAAACGCTCTTCTTAAAACCAAAATTAGGTGATAGTGCTGGCGTTTTTGGTGCGATTGAGTTGGTTAGAAAAAATAATTAAAGCCATTAGGTTTGTATGATTTTGAACTATTTGAATCAGAACAATTCTCTTTCAGGAACTAATCGAAGAAGCGTTTTATGGTAGCTTACTAAGAAGTCAGAATTTAAAAGAAGCACTAAAAACCTGATTT
This sequence comes from Emticicia sp., assembly GCF_043780375.1. Classification (GTDB taxonomy): domain Bacteria; phylum Bacteroidota; class Bacteroidia; order Cytophagales; family Spirosomataceae; genus Emticicia. The sequence goes on from NZ_JAYWCU010000107.1 coordinate 10,819, forward strand.
TTAGTGCTTTTCTTTATTCAAGCAATAGCTTTTACTTAAACCCAAAAGTATAACTTCCCCAATAGCTTTGCCAGTCGGCTTCGGTGGGTTTTGTGTGCGGCACCATGTTTACCGAACTTACCATCCAAGCACCTTTTGGTTCAAAACTAAAAATAACTTTTCCATTGGCATCACTTCTGAAATTTCGTTTGTTTGGTTGCTCAATTCCTTTCTGCCAAACAACAACTAAAGCATTTTTCAGCGGTTTATTGTCGAATAAAACCTTGAAAGTCAGTGATTTACCACTGGTATAAGGGTTTTTCTCGGGAATAATTTCGAGCCTCATACCTGTATTGATGCGATATGTTTCGTCGTGCGTATTACCTACTTGCAGCAAGGTTTTTACACATCTTTGGTATTCTTCCGTGCCTCTTTTGTTCAATTGTCCATGTTTTTTTCTATAAGCCACAACATTATCTAAACCATCGTCTTTAAGATATTCATTAAATTTATCTGCTGCTAATTCGATATGTTTGTTTGAATTATTGAAGGCAATCAAATGATTTCCTTCGGTTTCAAATTTCAAAAAATCGCTAAGATTTTGTTCGGACAAATCGCCTTTGGTGTTTTGTTCGCCTTTTGAGTTATAATGGGCAAACTTTGTAAGTTTAAACTTTGAAAAATCTACTTCTTCACCAGTAAAGTTTTCACCGACAAAGACTCTGAGATTGATTTTTTCGCCAATTGCCAAGAGAAATTTTTGTGGTTCGAGCCAAAACTCATGAGCAAAAGTGATAAATGAGGCAAATAGAAGTAGAAATAGGCTAATGGTTGTTTTTTTCATCTGTTAATGCTTTAATTGATATTTAAAAAAAGACCTTCCAAATCATCGGAAGGTCTTAGTGTTTATGCGGTTAATTGGACTTGTGTCCGTCGGAATGTTCGGTTCAGGATTCCACGATAGATGCTCCCAAATTTTTCGTAGCACCACTTTTTTAGTTCTCTAATTTCACGGAAAGACAAAGCCTTAATTCCTTTTTTTAACTCTTTCTCAAATAAATTACTCTCAAAACTGACTTTTTCTAAAATCAATTTCACATACTCAATCATTTTCATGTAAATCTACTTTTATAGTTAAACTGATGGATTTTATAAGAATTCATAGTAAAGCTAAAGTAGAATATTCTATTTTCCAAAAAAAAACAGATAAATAATATTTGCCCAATTTCAATACTTCTGAGTTCTATTTTACAACGTTTCCATCACGGTTTCTATTTCTTTGGAAGTGTTATAAAATGATAAAATTTTCAGCATTACAGCTTCCATCACCGAATCAGGGCATGATGCTCCGCAGGTAAGCATAATGGTGGTTTTTTCTTTTTTTGGTAGAAAATCTTCGATAAGTTCTTCTTTTTTATGTAAATCGTAGCGTTTTATAGTATTTTCAGACAAAATGCTTGCTTGAGACTGAATAAAAAAAGTAGGTAACTTTTCTTCGCAA